>NZ_JBRREB010000052.1:0-32866 GCF_056759995.1 Stenotrophomonas sp. STEN030
ACAACCCACCCAACCCCCCCCCCCCCCCCCTTGCGGCGTTCCTCAGCTTGGTGCGCCCCCCCCCCGCCGGGGCCGGCGCCCCCCCCCCCCCCCCCCCCCCCCCCCCCCCCCCCCCCCACTACAGGGGACATTTTCCCGGTAAGGCCAATGCCGAGCATGGCTCGGCACTACAGGTGATGCCTTAGGACTTCATGCGTTCCCAGAAGCCCTTTACGCCATCGATGAAGGTTGCCGACTTCGGTGAGTGCTTGCGCGCTTCGTCGCCGCTGAAGGTGGCTTCAAACTGCTCGAGCAACTTGCGCTGTTCGGCCGTCAGGTTGACCGGGGTTTCCACCACGACGCGGCAGTACAGGTCGCCTTCGGTACGGCTGCGCACCGACTTGACGCCCTTGCCGCGCAAGCGGAACAGCTTGCCGGTCTGGGTCTCGGCCGGGATGCGGATTTCCGCTTCGCCGCCCAAGGTTGCCACGCGGATCGCGTCGCCCAGCGCTGCCTGCGAGATACGCACCGGCACTTCGCAGTGCAGGTCGTCGCCGTCGCGGGTGAAGATCGCATGCTCGCGCACGCGCACTTCCACGTACAGGTCACCCGCCGGCGCACCGGCCGGGCCGGCCTCGCCCTCGCCCTGCAGGCGGATGCGGTCGCCAGTGTCCACGCCTGCCGGCACTTTGACCGACAACACCTTGTCTTCTTCGATGCGACCGTTGCCGTGGCAGGTCTTGCACGGCTTGCTGATGATCTGACCGCGACCATCGCAGTTATGGCAGGCCTGCTGCATGGCGAAGATGCCACGCTGCACACGCACCTGACCGCGACCACCGCAGACATTACAGGTCTCGACCTTGCGATCTTCCGAGCCGCTGCCGTCGCAATCACCGCATTCGGCCAGGGTCGGAATCTCGATGCGGCGTTCAACGCCAGCCACCGCTTCTTCCAGGTCCAGCTCCATCACGTAGCCGATGTCGGCACCGCGACGCGGCTGGCGTGGACCGCCGCCACCTCCGCCAAAGATATTGCCGAAGATGTCGCCAAAAATATCGTTCATGTCCGGACCACCCGGACCACCGCCACCACCGCCCATGCCGTGTTCAAACGCAGCGTGGCCGTGGGCGTCATACATGCGCCGCTTATTGCCGTCGGACAGGGTTTCGTACGCCTCCTTGCACTCCTTGAAGGCAGATTCAGCGGCAGCATCGCCCGGGTTGCGGTCCGGGTGGTGCTTCATCGCGCAACGGCGATAGGCCTTCTTCAGCTCTTCATCGGTTGCGGTGCGGGCTACGCCCAGTACTTCGTAATAATCGCGTTTCATCGGCACATGAGGTTCTGGAATCGGGGTGGAAAATCAGGGACGGAAAGCCTGGTATTGCAGATACCGGAAGGGGATCCGGAAGCCGGAACAGTAGTTCCGGACCCCGAATCCCCAGGCACAACTCCGGCCTTGCTTACTTCTTGTCGTCTTTGACTTCGGTGAACTCAGCGTCCACTACGTCGTCATTGGACTGGGCGCCAGCATCGGCACCCTGAGCCGGGCCCTGCTCACCAGCAGAAGCGGCGGCAAACAGCGCCTGACCGGCTTCTTCCAGCGACTTCGACTTGGCTTCGATCTGCGCCTTGTCGTCGCCCTTCATTGCGGTTTCCAGATCGGCCAGTGCGGCTTCAACCTTGCCGATCACGTCGCCGCCAACCTTGCTGCCATGCTCGGTGATGGCACTGCGGGTTGCGTGGATCAGACCGTCAGCCTGGTTGCGGGTCTGCACCAGCTCCTGGAACTTCTTGTCTTCTTCGCGGTTGGCTTCCGCGTCGGCGACCATGCGTGCGATCTCTTCCTCGGACAGACCCGAACCGGCCTTGATCTCGACCTTCTGTTCCTTGTTGGTCTTCTTGTCCTTGGCCGACACGTGCAGGATGCCGTTGGCGTCGATGTCGAAGGACACCTCAACCTGCGGCATGCCACGCGGTGCCGGCTCGATGCCGGACAGGTCGAACTTGGCCAGCGACTTGTTGTAACGGGCCTGCTCGCGCTCACCCTGCAGCACGTGCACGGTCACGGCCGACTGGTTGTCCTCAGCGGTCGAGAAGGTCTGCGAGGCCTTGGTCGGGATGGTGGTGTTCTTTTCGATGATCTTGGTGAACACGCCACCCATGGTCTCGATACCCAGCGACAGCGGGGTCACGTCCAGCAGCAGCACGTCCTTGACGTCGCCGCCCAGCACGCCGCCCTGGATCGCTGCACCCAGTGCCACAGCTTCGTCCGGGTTGACGTCCTTGCGCGGTTCCTTGCCGAAGAACTCGGTAACAGCCTGCTGCACCTTCGGCATGCGGGTCTGACCACCGACCAGGATCACTTCGCTGATGTCGCTCGAACGCAGGCCGGCGTCATTCAACGCAACGCGGCACGGCTCGATCGACTTCTTGATCAGCTCTTCGACCAGGCTTTCCAGCTTGGCGCGGGTCAGCTTGATGTTCAGGTGCTTCGGACCGGAAGCGTCTGCAGTGACGTACGGCAGGTTCACTTCGGTCTGCTGCGCGGACGACAGCTCGATCTTGGCGCGCTCGGCGGCGTCCTTCAGGCGCTGCAGGGCCAACGGATCCTTGCGCAGGTCGATGCCCTGGTCCTTCTGGAACTCTTCAACCAGGTATTCGATGACGCGGTTGTCGAAATCTTCGCCGCCCAGGAAGGTGTCACCGTTGGTGGCCAGCACTTCGAACTGCTTCTCGCCGTCGACGTTGGCGATCTCGATGATCGACACGTCGAAGGTGCCGCCGCCCAGATCGTACACAACGATCTTGCGATCCTTGTTGTCACCCTTGTCCAGGCCATAGGCCAGGGCAGCCGCGGTCGGCTCGTTGATGATGCGCTTGACGTCCAGGCCAGCAATGCGGCCTGCGTCCTTGGTTGCCTGGCGCTGGCTGTCGTTGAAGTAAGCCGGCACGGTGATGACCGCTTCGGTGACCTTTTCACCGAGGAAGTCTTCGGCGGTCTTCTTCATCTTCTCCAGCACGCGGGCAGAGATTTCCTGCGGCGCCATCTTCTTGGCATCGCTGGTCTGTACCCATGCGTCGCCATTGTCATGCGCCAGGATGCCGTACGGCACGTGGGCGATGTCCTTCTGCACTTCGGCGTCGGTGAACTTGCGGCCGATCAGGCGCTTCACCGCGTAGAAGGTGTTCTTCGGGTTGGTGACGGCCTGACGCTTGGCCGAGGCACCCACCAGTACTTCGCCGTCCTTGGTGTAGGCGACGATGGAGGGCGTGGTGCGATCGCCTTCCGAGTTTTCAATGACGCGGGCCTTGCCGCCGTCCATGATCGCCACGCACGAGTTGGTGGTGCCGAGGTCGATACCAATGATCTTGCCCATGGGGGACTCCTGAGTATTCGTTTGCCGGCAGCCGCCGGGGATGAATGGGATATGGGGAAGGACCTGATGACATTCAAGTCATCCCCGGAACACTGTTTGCCGGCAGCCGCGCCTGATTTAGGCAGCGGCCAGCCAGCGCGGCCGATCAGTCGGCCTGGGCCACCACAACCAGCGCCGGCCGCAGCAGGCGCTCGTTAAGCAGGTAGCCCTTCTGGAACACGGTCACTACCGCGCCCGGGGCCACGCCTGCCGGCGCCGGCACCTGGCTGATGGCCTGGTGATGCTCCGGATTGAAGGCCTGGCCGGCCGGGTCCAGCAGGACCAGACCGTTATCAGCGGCTACTTTGAGCAGCTGCTTGTAGGTCAGTTCCATACCTTCACGCAGCGGATTGGGCTCGCCGCCAGCGGCAGCCAAGCCTGCATCGAGGCTGTCGAACACCGGCAGCAACTCGCCAAGCAGCTTCTCGTTGGCGAACTTGCGGGCCTGGTCGATGTCGCGGGCCACACGCTTGCGCTGGTTTTCCAGATCGGCGCGTTCGCGCAGCGATTCGGCCTTGACCTGCTCCAGCTCGGCGCGCAGCGCCTCGATCTGGTCGTGGTGCGCGTCGTCACCGCCCATGGCGGCGTTCTCGGGGTCGAATTCAGTGTGCTCTTGGTTCATTTTCGGTTCCTTGGCGGATGTTCTGCCGCCTACCCCGACCCGTATGTGGGCCTGTACCGAAAGTTTCAAGGCTCCGGCTCACTCCATGAGACGCATTGTTCCTAATCTGGGCCGGCCATCGCCTGTCCTACATTGACCTGCCCGGCCCGCATGCTAGCTTTGCGCGGCCCCTAGACCTGCCAGCCATGCTCAGACATCTATCGATCAAGGATTTTGCCGTTGTCCGCGCCACCGAACTCGAGTTCGGCCCAGGCATGACTGTCGTTTCCGGTGAGACCGGCGCCGGCAAGTCATTGATGGTGGACGCTTTAGGCTTTCTGTCCGGCCTGCGCGCCGACTCCGGCGTGGTCCGCCACGGCGCCAGCCGCGCCGAGCTGTCGGCCGAATTCAGCCTGGACGACGACGCCCCGGCGCGCAGCTGGCTGCGCGACAACGAGCTCGACGACGAGGAACAATGCCAGCTGCGGCGTGTGATCCGCGCCGACGGCGGCTCCCGCGCCTTCATCAACGGCCGCCCGGTCCCGGTGTCGCAGCTGTCGGAATTGGCCGGCTTTCTGGTCGAGATCCACGGCCAGCACGACCAGCAGGCGCTGTTGTCGCGCCCCAGCCAGCTTGCCCTGCTCGACGCGTTCGCCCGCAATGAGGCTGAGCGCAGTGCTGTGCGCAGCGCTGCGGCGCAATGGCAGACGCTGCTGGACGAGCGCGATGCGCTGTCCCAGCAAGGCGACGTCTCCGACCGCATTGGCTTTCTCGAACACCAGCTCGGCGAGCTGCAGCGCGAAGACCTGGAGCCTGCGGCAATCGTCGCGCTCGGCGCCAGCCACCGCCGCCAAGCCCATTCCACGGCCCTGATCGAAGCCTGCCAGCGCGCTGGCGGACTGCTCAACGGCGATGAGGACGGCCCTTCCCTGCTCTCGCTGCTGCAGCAGGTGCGAAATGAACTGGGTCGGGTCAGTCAACACGATGCCCGCCTCAGTGAGGTCGACGCGATGCTCGATGCCGCCGGCATCCAGCTGCACGAAGCGCTTGCCCAACTGGACCGGGTACAGGACGACCTGGACAGCGACCCGGAAGCCTTCGAAGACATCGAACGGCGGCTGAGCCGTCTGCACGACCTGGCCCGCAAGCACCGCGTGCCAATGGAAGAGCTGGCAGCTACCCGAGACCGCCTCGAAACCGAGTTGGAGCAACTCCGCGGCGCCGACGAACGCCTGGCCAAGCTGGCCGGCGAGATCGACAAGGCCGCCACTCGCTGGCAAACCGTGGCCGCAACACTTTCCAGCAGCCGCCAAGCTGCAGCCGCTTCTCTTTCGGACACGACCACCACGCTGATCGGCGAGCTGGGCATGGGCGGCGGCCAGTTCCGGATCGAACTGGAGCCACAAGCACAGCTGCGCCCAGACCCGAATGGCGCCGAGCGGGTCGAATTCCTGGTCGCCGCGAACGCCGGCCAGCCAGCCCGCGCCCTGCGCAAAGTGGCCTCGGGCGGTGAGCTGTCGCGCATCTCCCTGGCCATCGAAGTCGCCGCACTGGGTCTGGATGCCGTACCGACCATGGTCTTCGACGAAGTGGATTCGGGTATTGGCGGCGCGATTGCCGACATCGTCGGTAAGAAGCTGCGCGCCCTGGGCGAACGCCGCCAGGTGCTGTGCGTAACCCATTTGCCGCAGGTCGCCTCCAAGGGTCACAGCCATTACCGGGTAAGCAAGGCACCGGTGGAAGGCATGACCCAGAGCGCAGTGGAGCTGCTGGATGCCAAGGGCCGCGAGGAAGAGCTTGCGCGGATGCTGGGCGGTGCCGAGGTGAGCAAAGAAGCGCGTGCTGCGGCGCGGAAATTGCTGACGGAAGCTTGACGCCGGGAAGCTTTGGCTTTGGCTTTGGCTTTGGCCGTAGATCTGGCTTTTGCTCTAAAGCCCCTCTCCCGCCTGCGGGAGAGGGGTTGGGGTGAGGGCAGCTCTTGGCTCTTAAGGCTCCGCTCCAAAAGCCCCCCTCCCCAACCCTCCCCTTCGCTGCGCGAAAGGGAGGGAGCAGATCTCAAAGCGGAAGCACCGCCCGCTGACGCCTTATTGGTGAGGCCCCTGCCAAGCATGGCTCGGCACTACAACGACCCTGACAGTGCCTTGGGAAGGCCCTTGCCGAGCATGGCTCGGCACTACAGCGGGGCCTGACAGTGACTCGGTAAAGCCCCTTGCCGAGCATGGCTCGGCACTACACCCCCAGCCCCTTGCCTTCGGCAAAGGACTGGAGCACAAACAAAAACACCGGCCAATGGCCGGTGTTTTTGAATCAACAGCAACAGCCCAAAGACCGTGCCGCCAAAACCTTACTTACGCTTCTTGCGCACGTACAACACCAACGAGTGCTCTTCCAGCTCGAAACCGTGTTCTGCCGCGATCTTCCGCTGCAGCTCCTCGATCTCCGGGCTTTCGAACTCGATGATCTTGCCCGAGTCCACGTCCACCATATGGTCGTGGTGGCCGCCGCGGTCCAGCTCATAAACAGCCTGGCCGCCTTCAAAATTGTGTTTGAGGACCAGCCCAGCCGCCTCGAACTGGGTCAGCACACGGTAAACCGTGGCCAGCCCGATCTCATCACCGCAATCAAGCAACTGGCGGTAGATGTCCTCGGCAGTGAGGTGGTGGTGTTGGGGGGTGTTCTGTTCAAGCAGGGCAAGGATGCGCATCCGCGGATGCGTAACCTTCAGGCCGACTTTGCGCAGGTCATTGGATTCCATAGCCATCGTGTTCATTGGCGGTTTAACGCCAGTTATCTCCGGTCAGATCGCGCTGGGTGCCGGGGAGTGTATCATCGACCTGATTTCCTCAACTGCCCTACCTAATGCGCAACCTCCTGTTGATCGCCGTTGTCGCCCTGTCCACTACTGGCTGCGGCATCATCTACAAGCAGCCCATCTATCAGGGCAACCTGATCCGTGAACAGTCCGTGGCGCAGTTGCAGGCCGGCCAAAGCAAGCAGCAGGTCAATGCGCTGCTGGGCACGCCGTCCATTGCCGACCCGTTCCACGCCCAGCGCTGGGACTACACCTCCAGCCAGCGCGTGAACCGGCTGGGCAAGACCGAGGTGAAGAACTTCGTCGTGTTCTTCGAGAACGACCAGGTTACCCGCTGGGAAGGCGACTATTTCCCGGTACAGGACGGCGACCTGGCACGCAATAGCGTGCGCCAGTTCGGCCGCAACCTGGCCAAGGACAAGAAAAAGGGCCGCTGATCCAGCGCAGCCGCCGCAAGATCAATCGCCGCCGCGCGCCCGCCGGCGGCGATTTTCTTTGGGGTCTGCCAGCAACGGACGCAGCAGCTCCACCCGGTCACCGTCCTGCAGCAGTTGCTGCGGACGCGCCAGCACGCCGTGCACCGCTATTGCCACCACCTCGGCAGCGCCATCCAGCGCCGCCTCAGCCACCGCATCGGCGACCGTGCAGCCCTCTGGCAGCTCCAGCTGCCGCTGCTGGTAACGGTCCGGCCAGGCCAGTACCACCTCTACCCGCATCGCTCAGGCTTCCTGATCGGCCACACGCACGAAATCGTTGACCATGCGATCGGCCAAGCCCTGGAAGCCCAGCGCCAAGGCCGGCCCCAGCAACCGCGAGGTCGGCTCGAACTCCAGCTCCAGAGTGACTTTACAGGCACTTTCGGACAGGGAATGGAACTCCCAACGGCCGTGCAGGCGCTTGAACGGGCCTTCGCGCAGCTTCATATCGATGCTGTGCGGGCGCTGCAACGTGTTTTCGGTCATGAACCAGGTCCGGAACGAGCCCAGCCCCAGATCCAGCCGGGCAACCAGCCGTTCCTCGCCCTGCTCCAGAATTTCCGCCTTGTCACACCAGCGGAACCGGCCAGGATAGGCGGCGACATCGTTGACCAGATTGAACATGCGCTCGGCGGAGTGTTCGACCAGCGCGCTGCGACGAATGGTTGTCATGGCGATACAGATACAGAAAGTGTTCGGGAAGCCCCCGAATCGGAGACAATACGGAAATGAGCACGAAACAAAGCAAGGATAAAGCAAAGAACGGGACGGCCGACAAAACCATCTCGTTGAACAAGCGCGCGCGCCACGAATACCACCTGGAAGAACGGGTCGAAGCTGGCTTGGTGCTGCAGGGCTGGGAGGTCAAGGCGATCCGCGCCGGCCGCGGCAACATGACCGACGCCTACGCCTATGTGCGCGATGGCGAGATCTTCCTGATCGGCGCGCAGATCACCCCGTTGATCCAGGCCTCCACCCACACCGTTCCGGAAGACCGCCGCCAGCGCAAGCTGCTGCTGCACCGTCGCGAGATCGACAAGCTGATCGGCCGGGTCGAGCGCGAAGGCTACACGCTGGTACCCACCGCGATGTACTGGAGCAAGAACAAGATCAAGATCGAGATCGCGCTGGCCAAGGGCAAGCAGAATCACGACAAGCGCGACACCGCCAAGGAACGCGACTGGGACCGCGAGAAGCAGCGCGCGATGCGCGCCCACAATCGCAACGCCTGATGTCCACACAGCGCGCGCTGCAGGCAGCCAGCGCGCAGGATGTGCAGGCGCTTTGTGCGCAGCTGCTGGCCTTCAATCGCAAGGCCAGCGGCAACAGTTTCGATGAGCGGCCACTGCAGCTGGCCAGCCACGACCAGGACGGAACACTGCGCGGCGGCTTGCTCGGCGACATCTGCGCCGGCTGGCTCGCCATCCATGTGCTGTGGGTTGATCCCGAACTGCGCGGCCAGGGATTGGGCAGCCAATTGCTGACAACGGCCGAACAACAGGCAAAGACTGCAGGCGCGCACAGCGTGGTGCTGGACACCTTCGACTGGCAGGCCGAAGGTTTTTATCTGCGCCACGGCTACGAGGTTTTCGGCCGGCTGCCCGACTTTCCGCCCGGCCATGAGCGCATCTATCTGCGCAAGACGCTTTAACCCATCAGTATCCGGCGCAGATCGCGCCGCTGGGCACCGGGCGACCGCAAGGCCGCGTACAGCACGCTCAAGCTGACAACTTCGCTCAACTCAGCAGCTTTGCGGTCATCGCCGCCCAGCCATCGCCGTGCTTCCTCGGCAGCTTCCGGCGGCAACAAGGCCAGGATCGCGACATCGTCCAAGCCATCAACCTGCAGCTGCAGCCCGCGCGCGAGCCGCAACACCTGCGCGGTATGGACCAACAACTGAGCCAAGCCCAAGGCCATCGCGATGGCAGCGACCCGCCCCACCCCGTCAGGGGCAAGCCCGGACCAAGCCGACTGCAGCAACAACAGCAGCACTGCTGCCAACAGATAGACACCAAGCCAGCGTCGACGCACCTGCCGCACCCAGCCCAGCAACCCGCCACAAAGCAGCAGCACCATCGGCGCAAGCTGCGGCCAATGGCTGCGCCCAAGCCACGCCGTGATCAACACCACAACCGCCAACACCAGATAAAACAAGACAGGCGCCAGCGCACGCCGCCGAAACCCAGCCCCAACTCCACCCGCCAACAATCGCAGGCTGCGCAAACCGCGCTGCTGCATGAGCGCCCTCACCTTCACGAACTTGATGGCGGCCATGGTCCAGCGACAAACGTCGCAGAAAGGTCGGCACAGCGTTAAACACATTCCGAATACTGCAACACGGTGTTCGGCGCGGTTGAGGACTAGACTGACGCCCCACTACGGAGCTCCTTCACGATGGATCGCTGGTACACCGCAACGCTGCTGTCCCTGATCGTTCACCAGATAGATGCCGCCTACTGGCACGAATGGGAAATGTTCCATGTGCCCGGCGGCATACAAGGCTTCCTGCTCTTCAACGCGCTGGCAGTTGGCCTGCTGCTCCACGGCTATCGCCAGGTCGTCTTGCGCACGCCCAAGGCAAGGCGCTACGCCCTGCTTTGCGGAGGCATTGGCGTCCTAACTGCCTTGCTCCATGCCGGTTTCGCCTTGGCAGGCCACCACGAATTCGATCTACCGCTGTCAATTGCCACCATCATCGCCTGCCTGACGACCGGTTCAATGCTTGCATCAAAGGCAGTGAGGCCGCACTGATTCCGCACGCCTGTTCCTCCGGATCAACCGCCTGCTCGTCGGTACAAGCGCTTGGCTCGCGGTTGATCTGCATGAGCGACGGGACAGATGCGACTGCGTTGCGGATTCAACGTTGAATCCCAGCAGCGTCAGTCGTTGGCCAGAAGCAGCCGGAAATCGTCAACCAGTCGCTTTCGACTGCTGCGATCGTACTCAGCGGGTGAAAAAGGCATGGCAGAGCTGGCGTAGTCATCTACCAGCTTCAACAACTCGCTTCGCCTTATACCCGCTGGCCCGGGGTCGGTTCCATTGCGGGTAAGCGTCACGAGTTTGTCTTGGAGAAATTCCTTTTTTGCGATGCCCACACCGCTGGACGGGCCGGCAACACACAGGCCAAACGTGCCGTTGAAAAAATGCGGAAGCAGGCTCGCCACCTTTGCCTCTACCGCGGACAAACCCAAACCGCAGCTCTGCAGATAGCGCTTGAGCTCTCCCTCAAGCACGGCAATTACTTCGTCTCGTTCGCAGCCGGGCGCGGCCTGATCGGCAATCAACACCCATCGAGCGCATTCCGGCCGGAAAAACTCGCCATCGATCGGCTCGCTGATCCCGATCTCACCGAATGCCGCCGAGCGGATCACACCATTCCGACAGATGTAGGAAGCCGCTGGCACGGCGTTGGCCGCCAGCAGTGCATCAAGACGGGCAGCTGAAATATTGGCGAGCAGCGCGAAGGTGGGTTTATCAACAAAATGACTGCTCAGATACGCTTCCAGCGTCACGGGGTGCTCCAAGGTTTCAATGCGTCAAATGAAGCGGGCATTTTGCTTCATCCAGCTGAGCTGGCGCATGTTCGCAGAGCAAAAGCGTGAACAGCCGAATCGCATAGCTCCAATCGAAAGGGCCGAGCAGGTGCGTATCACGTGACTGTTCAGGTTCTTTGCCGTAGCATCTGTCCTGTCAGCGAGGTTCCTGCTCCGTTTTGTCGGTACGAAAGGACGAGAACCGTTACAAATCAACGTTAAACCGGGGGTGCACTGTCGCCGATAGGCCGACTCCCAGCCCTGACGAAAAGACGAAAATAATTAAGCCCGCCAAGCACTTACGTTCGGCGGGCTTTTTCATGGGGTCGAGACACTATGGCCTGTTTGGGCATGCTTGGGCAGGGTTTGGGCAGCTTTTACGGCAGCTTTCAAAAGCTGCCGCGACTCGTGAGGCCCGGACTTCATGCAGGAGCGCTTCTCGGGATACAGTGCCACGCCTGCCTTCACGGATGAGTGACAAATGAAAAGCGAGCCAAGGATCGACATGCAAGTTTCTGGAACCGACAGAAACGTGCAGGACCTGAATCAGGTGACTGCCGGCGACACGGGCTATGCCGTCCTACACTCGGCGCTGCAGGCCGTGCCATTCGTGGGCGGACCGGTAAGCACGCTTCTTCAGACAGCTCTCGGAAATCCCGCGCAGAAGCGGCTCAACTCCTTCATAAGCGAACTGAACGCTAGTCTTGTAGCGCTTGAGGGCAAAGTCGATTGCATTCCAGACAAATTGTATGAAACAGGGACGTTCTCGTCCGCGCTGATAAGCTGCTCACACATCGCCCTGCTGACCCAGGAGCCCGAGAAGATCGACGCACTCAAAGCAGCAATGTTGAACATCGCACTTGATACGAAGCCTCGAGAGGCAATCAATCAGATGCGAATAGCGGCGCTTCGCGACATGACCTCGGTGCACATCAAGCTTCTGCACCTTTACATTCAGCACGCGGACGAGAAATACCCAGATCACCCTTGCCGGCAAGGCAAGCGGGTGGAGGATTTGCTGTCTCCTTCGTTCTACGAGGCGCGAACAACCACCTTCGCCGATGGCCCCGACGATACCTATCTGGATCGTGCGTGCTGTGAGCTGGAGTCCTCGGGGCTTATTGAGCCCACCGATGAATCGGGCCTGCAAAGGACCTTCTTTGCACAAAACGGCACGTTCCCCACGCCGCGAAAAACGAACTACAACGAGATGCGCCCTACAGCCTTTGGACGTGACCTGGCGACCTTCATTTCACGCCCCTGCTGATTTCGCCCGAGCGGTGCCCACGTGCGGCTTTAGCGCCCTCCGCGCAGCTTCTCATCCCTCCGCCGCGATAGCTCTGCCGTCTCGGCCACCAGCCTGTCCCAATGTCGCCTGGCCCACACCTCACAACCGGCGCGGCCGGTCTCGTAGGTCGCGCAGTCCCGCCCAGGATGCGTCGCCCTGCCGCTTGGAGGGGGCAGGTGGTAATCAAGCTGGACGAACCATGAGGCATCGAGGCGCTCGACCAATCTGCACACCGCCAGTTCGTTGATGATGATCGCGGTGGGGAATCGCTCGAGGTCGATGACCTTCCCCCAGACGAAGTGCTCAGGAGGCGGTATCACGCAGCCGCCCGGTGCTCATAGTACGGGTGGCGTTTGTCGTCGAAGATCTCGTACAGCTCGCCGAGGTTCGCCGGGTCCGGGTTGAGCCAGCGCTCCACGTTCTCCGGCCGCAGGTTGATGATGGTGCGATCGTGCCCCGCAGCGGCGACCTCTGGCTCAGGGTCGTCTGTAACAGCTGCGAAGCACAGCATGTCCGGCTCTTCACCATTGGGGTCCTGCCAGTTGGCCCATAGACACGCCACCAGCATTGGCTCGCCAGTCCTTGGGGTGAATTTGATTCGGCGGCTCTTCCCGTCCTCCCCATCTACGTTTTCATAGAAACTCGACACCACCATGAGCCCGTGGGTGTGCCCAAACTGGTTCTTCCAGTACCTTTCGAGATTGTCTCGCCTGGCGTTGTAGGTGCCCGAAAGCCGCCTGGTCGCGCCTGACCCAACCCAATCAGAGGACGCTGGCAGGCCTGGCTTCCGGAGCTGGTATCGCATCGGCTTGACTGCATAGCCGTTGCCCTCGCGCACGACAATGGGCACCCACCACTGCGGGAAGAATCGCCAATCCCGGTCCTCGAGCTGCTGCCTCTGCAGGTCCTGCAGCCAGCCCTTGTACTGATCTACCTTGCGGGCGGCGATGCCGACCTCCTTCTCGGCCGTCTTGGTGAACTTGGTCTCGAGCTTTCGCTTGTTGTCAGCCAAGCGCCGCGCCTGTACGAACAAATCCTCCTGCCAGTCCTTTTCGTCGGACGCCCGAGCCGCCGCCATTACGCTCTGGGCCCCTTGGGGAAGCAGAGGGCCAATCGTCTCCAGCAAGGCCTTGGGGATCTTGCGCCGCTCACCGCCGTTGTTCCGCAGCCATAGCGCGGCGAACTCGGACAGCGACATGACCGGCCCCAAGTGCAGGAGCAGCTTCTTGTAGTCAGCTTCGATCTGAGCCGAATAGCACATTGTCCGATCTCCCTTGACTTGACCCGAGCATAACGACCGCGGCGTAGGATCAAAGCATGAACGGAAAACTGACCCGTGCACAGCTGGACGAACGCCTAGCCCTTCTGGAGGCTCGCGCTTGGGAAATCATGGAACAGGAGCTGGAGGGTGACCGCCTCGAAGCCATTGTGGGCGAGGCGGAACCGCTCGAAACCTTGGTGACTGCCGGCGACGAAGCCTACCTTGGCCAGGCTGTTGAACGGATCCTGCGGGCGGTGGGGGCCATCAGCTAGGGCCCCGCTGCAGATCTGGCTCTGGCAGGGAATAACCCCGCCAGAGCCCTGTCCATCAAATCAGTTCAGGTAGACCGAGGTCTGCCCGAATCAGGCTTGCAACGGTCTGGGTCGACCGGGCGCTGGTTAGCATGTCCTTGGTGATCTGATCGAACTGTTCGATCACACCCGCTGAGGGCTTGCAGCCCCCTTTTCGAAACTCTGCGTAGAGCACGACATGCTCTGGGTTCAACAATTTTTCCATTCCCTTCTCTTCCGGATCGCGGCGCTGGTGCTCGCTTTGAGCAATGCCGCGATCTCCCGCCGAGCGCGGTTGCAGCCGCGAAACGACGGTGGGCTGGGCGTCACTGCCCGCAAGCGAAACAACCAGCGCGCGCTTCCTTTGCTTTTCCTTGTTCAAAACAAACCCCTGAAAACGTCGGCGGACTACCGACCCTTCGACGTTTGCACCCCGCGCTCACAACCTAAGTTATTTTTTGATCGAGGCATTCCCAATGGCCAGGGCGACCCGTGGAAGAGCCTTCAGCCGAATAACTTAGACTTCGCTTCTACGTGTCACTCAGCGGCGGGGCCAACCCTCTCCTGCAGGCGTGCGGCCAATTTCGGATTGATGACGATGCCGGCTTCGGCCTTCGCGCCGTACCTGGCCCGGGACTTCAAAGAAGCCCGGATGCTGTCGGATGAGATGGCGAGCTCCGGGTTCGCCTTGTTGAACGCACGGACCTTCTCCATGACCGCAACTCGATCCGCTGCGTCGCCGTTCCGGATGGCCATGGCGTAGGCATTCATCAGGCTCTGCCGTCGCTTGGTGATGTGCTCCTCGTAGTTCTTCAGCGCGCGGTTCCGTTCATACCGCTCCGCCACCTCGGCTGGGCTGAAGCCGGCGCCCTGCAGCAGCACCTGCCACGGACTCACATCCTCGAGCACTGGATCGCCGCGCAAGGTATTGACCCCCTGCGTTGCGTACCGCCCAGCCTTGATCATGTCCTTCAGGCCCTTGGGCAGCATGGTCTCGACACCACGCATGGTGTGGCCCTCTCCGACCTGCTGGGTGCCCACCAGGACGTTTTTGAGAACGCCGCCCATCGGGCCTGCCGCCTGCTCCAGCAGGTGGTTGAACAACCCGCGCCCCTCAAGCTCCCGGTCCGCGTCACGGATCCACAACGAGTCCAACCCAACTCGGCCGGCTATGTTGGCCCCGGTGAGTTTGTTGACTGGGCCCCGCAGCAGAACCTCAGCGCCGCTGGGGCCCAGTGCCTCGGCGAGGAACGCTCGGAACTCCGTCTCCGCGTCCCAAGGCTCGTCGTCGTCACCGAACGCGGACTGCAGGGCGTTGAGAGTACCCATGGCCACGCCCATCATCGGCAAGCCCAGAGCGCCCGAGAACAGGGCGCTCATGCCCATAACGCCGGCCAAGTTCCGCCGGGCAATCTGGCGTACCTCCGGGCTCTGGCCCTTGGTTGCCTGCCAGACCATCCGGCCGAGCGCCCACGACATATTCAGGCTGTACTGCCGGAACATCAGCAGCACCTTGGCGGTACCGCTCTGCATGAACCGCGCACGGTTGGCATTGCTGTAGTCGAAGTGGGTGTCGAAGATGGTGTCCTGGGCGAACTTGACCGCCTCGTCAAACCCAGCGCCGCCATCCTTGGCCAAGCGGAATGCGGCCATGCCGGTGGCCTCGCGATTCACCACCTCGGTCTTGTGGAAGCCCCAACCGATGATCTCCATGGCCTTGGACCAAGCCGGGTTGTACCCGGTCATGCCGCCCTCGGCGATACCTGCCAAGTTGTGTGCCTGCGTCTTGTCGATCGCGCCAGAGGCCTGCAGCGCCTGATAGGCCTTGAACTCGTCTGGGTCGGTCAACGTCTTCTGGATGTTGCCCATAGTCCGCACTGCATCCCGGCTGGCAGCCAGCAGGTAATTCATGGCCTTCACGGGGCCATGGCGCGCGGCCAGGAACGGATAGCTGACCAAGGCGGTCTGGCTGAGATTGACCAGCGCAGCCGCCGGCGTGGCGCCCAGGTAGTACACGAACCCAAAGGACGACACCATGTTGGTCAGGGCGCTGTCCGTCGGATTCATGATCCAGTCGTGCCGGCGCTTCAGCTCCTCGATAATCGTGTCACCTGCCACGATCCGGCGAACATCAGCGCCATCTTCCTTCCGCGCCTCGTCCTGCTGCTTCTGGATCAGGTCGAGGACGCCCTGCAGCTTGTGCGAATACCGCAGACGGGCCAGCTGGTGGGACCCGTGGTGCATGTTGTACGCGAACGCCCGCACGGCATCAGGGTCGAAGCCAGGAATGCCCTTCCGGTGAATGCTGTGCTTTCGCATCGAGAGCTCGGGCAGCGCCTCGAGATACAGCTGGTAGATCTCATCTTGAACCTTGTCGGAGACGTGCGACTGTCGCAGTTGCTGAATCACATCGGCGACGAAGGTCCCTGAGGGCGCGTCCTTTGCGCTGGTCTTATCTCCCTTCTTCCCTTGTGCGGTGATGGTCCAGCCTTTGGCCTTCAGGTCCTTTACGGCCCGCTCCAGCTCGTTGAGCGTCTGGAACATCATGAAGGTATTGGTATCGTCCTTCTCCGCAGACACGTAGTGCTGGCCGAAGCGTTGCAGGGGGAAGTACACGCCCTGCAGGCGTGCCGACTCGAACTGCTCGCGCATCCGCTGCACAAGCTTTCTACGCTGGGCTTCCGACACACCGTCGCCCGAGAGATCCTCAATCCGCTGCGCCAGTGCTTCCTCCATTGCATCGGAGCGCTGGCGATATGAGTCACGGAACTGCTTGTAGATGCCCTGGGCTTCTGCCGGCAACTGGTTCCAGCGATCAACAAGCGGCGCGTACTGCCGGCGGCGGCGCGGTTCGGCGTGCCCCATTGCCTGCAGCGCCTTGATCTCATTGATCATGTTGACCTTGCTGTCGCCGGAGCGCTCCCGCATCTGTTGCTTCTTGACCTTGATGGCATGAGCGATGTTCTTGCGGGTCGCCTCGAACTGCCCAGTCTGCCCAGGCATCTTGAACATGAGCGGCTGATAGGCCTTCGACGGGTCCACGCCATCAACTGTGGCGTCGTGCATCAGGTCGAACAGTTGCTGCGCTTCCGCCTTGTTCTTGCCCACCCACTTTCGGGCCGCCTCGGCCACCACCTCGGCCTCGCCCTGCAGCTGGTTCCGGTCGGCCTGCATTTTGGCCAGATAGTCGGAATAGTGGTTGATGTTCTGGAAATAGTCCGCGCCCAGCTCGGTGAGGTGGCGCGTCGCCAAAGCCCCCAGCCAAGTAGGCCGCTGCGCATCTTTCACCTTGTTGAACCGCATATCGGCCAGCAGCTGCTTGGCACGTGCCAAGAGGCCTTCCCCCTGCAGTCCCTTCTGGATTGCATCGATGTCATCCAGAGCATCAGATGCCGGGAGGCTGAACAGACGCCGCTCAGGGTCGGCGCCCCCGGCATTCCCCTGCTGGACAATGTCCTGCTCCCGCAGTACCGTTCGCGTCGAGGAACCCTGATCTGGTGAACCACTACCGGGCTTATAGAGCCGGCTAAGTCGTACCAGTTCGGGGTTTTTCGTTTCCGACACATAGCGCAACAGGCCCTCCTGGGCCCATTTTGCGAACGTCGCGTCACCAAAGTCCTTGCCGTAGGCGCTGGCCACACGATTGACCTCCAGCGCGCGGCCCTCACTCACTTTCATGTGCAGGGCAGCAAGTACCGGGCGACCGTCTGCGTCCTGTGCCTCAAGGACGACAGCGAGGCTGCCGGCCTCAGTCCTGGAATCAAACACAGCCACCGGGTCGGCAAGCAGCTCGGGCAGGCGCCGCATTACATCCTCGGGGACGTTGTGCTTCACGCCGTTGGTAGCCTTCCGCACTGTGTCGCGGCGGATCATGATGGGCAGATCAGGGGCACCTAGGGCGCGCAGCACTGCTGGTGTGCGGCCCACAGGGATCGGCGGCACAACGGTACGCATGCTGTTTACGATCTTGTCGAACTCAGCCCGGTACGCCGTCGCCTCTTCTGGATCGGGGCGCAGCGCCGCACCGGTATCAGATTGCGAGAAGGCATAAGCCTGGACCGTTGACTGCCGCTCGCCTGCGTTGCGACCTACACGCAGGAACCCGTCTGCCTGGCTGAGCAGATCCCGCACGTCGCTTTCTGACCACTGCAGCGACGGCATCAGTCGGCGCAGGAAGCGGCGAACCGCGGCGACAACTCGGCTGGTGAAGCTGTTGCGGATCCCGCGCTCAGCCATCACCGCAATGGCCTCCTTGGCGAAGGTTTCCCGGTCCACGGTACCGTAGCGCTTGGAGACCGAGTCCAGCACCGATTGCAGCGCCGCAGATCCACTGCCGGTACTGGCCAGGTTATCGATTGCGTCAACGATCTGCCCCCATTCGGCCTTTCCGACAACGCTCTCAACGCCGTAATGACCGATGGCTTCGTGCGCCAGGACCTGCCCGAACCGGGCTTCGTTGGTGATTGCACCAGCGTTGATCCAGATGGTCGGGCTGCCGTTGTAGAGACCTTCTGCGCGGCGGTAGGCCGGATCGACCTTTGCGGATGAGGGGAAGTCTTCGGCGCTTCGAACCACGACGACGTTCGGGGCGTTGTCGCCCCACTTCGCCGTCAGCTCGCTCTTCAGCTGCAGCGCACGATCAAAGGTCAGTCCGGGGCCGGTGTCGCCACGGGAGAAGCGAATGTCGGGGTTGGTCAACTCGAAGGTACCCCGATTTTCGGTAGCCGACTTGATCTGCTCCGGACGGAAAGCAATCCACGTCTTCGCCTCGGGGATCTGGATCCCGTCGAAGCCCTGTCGCTGTAGGTACGCCTGGAAAGCCGCAGAAGCCTCGGGCGTGTCCAGCGACTGCGCTTCTTCCAGCGGCATGACGTACGGATTCTCGACCCGCAGATGCGCATCGATCACCCTCTCGTCAGCCGGCACGCCATCACTCGCGTTCTCGGCATAACGCTTGGCCAAGCTGCGGTCGGTCGTGAAGAAGTGCCCGAGCGGCGCCGTCGCGTGGCCAGTGGCATCTCCAGAGCGATGCTTGCTGAAGGTATAGAACTGCTCGCCGGTCCCGTGGAACACGGTCTGCGGCCTGCCGTTCGTACCCACCACCTGCGAACCGGCAAACCACCGTTTGAAGGCAGGGGAATCCATAGGATCCGCCGGAAGGGAGAAAAGGCGAACGCCGCCGTCCGGCGTACGTTCACTTTCGATGGTCTGGAAGAACTCATCGAAGGCTGCGCGCAGCGCCGGCGACTCATCAGCCGACGGATATGGATACGAGCGCTTCCCTGGCTTGCCGGTGGCCAGCGCCCGCATGCCTTCGAAGGCCTCCTCGGCAACGACATTGGCCAGGTAGTCGTTCGCCTGTCCCTGATCGGCGAGCTTGTCGATGACGTAGCTCTCGAAAGCTCGTGCGGCCATCTCCGGCGGGGTGGTCCAGTACGGGGTCGATCGCACCCGATCGAGCTCGGCACTTCTATCTGCCATGCCACTGGCATCGATCGAGCGGCGCAGTGCATCAAATGCCCCTGCCATCTCGGGACGAATGCCTTGGGCACCATCGCGACCTTTCGCGCGAGGGTTATCCGTCACCATGCCCTGGCTGTCGCCACGCATGCGTGCGAAGTAGTTGTCGAGGCCATGGAACCACTCATGGGCCAAACTGCCGGCGCCATTCGCCTTGGTCAGGTTGATCACCACCGTGCCACGCTCGAAGTGAGCAGCCGCCGCACGCTTGCCACCTCTGCCACGTGCTCCGAAGGCCAGACCCAAGGACCCATTGAGCGACAGCGCGCGCGGCTCGACACCCAGGACACCCGCAAGGTCGAGTAGGCCATCATAGGCGTCGTTGAGATCCCGCTGCCTGCGCCCGTCTTCGACATAGTTGCCAAACTGCACGCCGCGAAAGCCGAATGCCTCGCTGAACTGCGCTGGCGTCACATCAGCGCCGGCGCGGTGATCAATGCCGACCCGCGGCTCATTCGCGTCGCGCCGCTCAGCCGGGATGTCCTTGAGCTGCTCAAGCTTCTTCTCCAGATCCTGCTGGTGTTCGGCTCGGTAGGTGCGCGCCTCCTTGATGCTATCGAAGCTCTCGAGCTCCACGTACTCGCGGCCGATCTTCTTGGCCACGGCGAACCGGGGCGCGGACTCGGATCCGGCAACTGGGCTGCGCAGCGAAATGATGTCGAAGCGCGTGGGCGCCCCCCCTTCACTTGCAGCAGCACTCGGGGCGGCCTGCAGCGCCTTGAAGGCCTCGATCGCAGCCTCTTTGGTGTCGCCTTCGGCGAGTGTCTTCGGCCAGCTCTTGCCGGCCGAGCGGGATTCCACCGTGTAAACCGTACGAGGCGGGTTGTATCGCTCTCCGCCATACACGGTGTACTCACCAGACCGCAGCGTGATCCCCTTCAGGCTCTTGTCGTGGCCCACAGCCTGATAGAGATCCATGCGCCCCTGCAGTTTGGCAGCCACCCCGGGGTGCTGGGCCATCAGCTCCCTGAGCTTCGCCGCGTCAACTCTGCCATCCAACAAACGGGCCGCCGCGTCGCGCAGCACTTCAACCTGCCCAGCCCAGCCCTTGAGCTTCCATGCCGCAGACGGACGGTTCGGGATCTCATCTCGCGCGGCCCGGACCCACGCAACCGAGAAGGGCTCGGCACCGGAATCAAGCAACTTCTGATAGTCCGGCTCTGGCCAGGACTTCGAGAGCGGCGTGGTTGCAAGGTCCAGCTCGTACGCCTGGCGCATGCGCTCGGCGTAGGCCGCGGCATAGTGCTTGCGGGCGCCATGGAGGGTCTCGCCAAAATCCTCGATCGCCGCCCCGTCAGCCTTTGGCTTCGCAACAGCCCCTGCCCCCGGCTCTGCGGTTGGCGCCACGGCCGAGACTCGGTCGATGCCCACCCACCCGGTACCGCGACCGTCGGGCTTCGCATCATCAGCGGCAACCTTGAACGCCGTTCCACCGTAGGCAGGGGCTGCGTCGACCTCGATCTCCATCACTGATGCTTCGTACGGATCGCGTTGCGGACCCTTGCCGCTGGGTGCCACCATGACGCGATCGCCCACCTTTATGCCGTTGGGGGCCACATCTGCCGCGCGCGGCGTTCTCGTTTTTGGTTCCTGCACATCCGGTACCGACTTTGCCGCGGGCGCCCGTCGCGGCTTCGTTTCCGGTTTGCCAAGGACCTCTGCCAGATCCCGCGGCGCCGGCGAGGTTGAATGCCAGCGCGCGTCCTCGCCCGGCACAAACTTTCCGTCCTTGTCGACCCGCTGAACCTTGACGCTCCAACGCCCGTGTTTGTCGACGCTGGGCTTGAACTCGAGCACCTTGTCCAGCAGCCCTGCATAGCCCTTAACAACGCGGCCGGGCTGGAAGTACGCGCCCAAAGTGCCCACGTCATTCCGGTCGTACTCGGGAGATCCGCCGATCTTGCGCACACGCGGCGTGTAGGTTGTCGCCGCCTTATGTGCTGGTGCTGGTGCTGGTGCTGCGACGGCAGCCCCAGCAGGCGCGGCGGTTATACGCGGCGATCGCGTGACCCGGCGCGTGGTCTTCTTCGGATCCCTCACCCATGCCTTGAACTCGTCCTGCGTCATCTGTTTGATGCCGCTAAGGCCAGTCCAACCCTTCTCGTAGTTGTCCAGATACGTCGACCGTGCCTCAGCCTCAGTCGCAGTACCCATCACCACCTTGTGCTCGTCAAAGCTGCCGTCCTTGTTCACCTGGTCGACCACGAACACTGGCAACTGCGGATCCTCGGCCCGGTCCGTCATGAACACGTCAACGTGGTCCTTGTCTTTGCCAACGGTGCCCTTGATGTAGCCGTAGTGATTCTTCAGCGCCGGCCACTCCGGGCTGCGTTTGCTCCCGGCGGGATTCTCGATGCTGATGTCGTGACCATTAATGCGCCGATGCCCCTTCTTGTAGTTTCCCGCTTCCTTCTGAGCGTCCGTAGGTTCTGGCAGATCGTTCGTTGGGCTGGTAGCGGCTTCCGCAGCGGCACCAGCCAGATCCGGCGCCGGGCTATCTACGACCGCGCCGGCAGCAGCGGTTGGGGCATCACTGGTATCACCAGGCTCCATCGCAGGCTGCCCAGCCGCTGCAGCTCCCCCTCCCAGACCCTCCCCGTTCACAGCCGTCGCTTGTGCATTGCCGTCATTGGCAACCGCTGCTATCGGCGCAGTTTCTGCAGTTGAGCGCGGGGTCCGCACCACGAACCCGCCATCGACGGGGAAAACCTGGCCTCCATCAGTGCGTGCAGCTGCACGCTGAGCAGCCTCTTCAATCGTGAACGGCCCGCCGCTTGGAGCCCCGGTGTCGGTCTCCTGCATTTCCTCGCTCGAGTCGTAGGCGGCAGACGCTACCCCTCCCGCACCCTCCCCAACAGCTACGGGCGTGTCGCCCAGCTCGCTTGCCGTGACCTCCCGCAATGGTTGCGCAACCTCGGACACAGTCGGCGATCGCTCTTGCGCGAGCGGCTGGATGGACTTCGCCTGACCCAAGCCGACTTCCTTGCGCCTGCCCGCCGCACCCTTTACCTGTTCGAGCAGTTGGGCCTCGAAATCCGGTGCTCCAGCGATCGCCTCCGCTGCCTCGCTGGCGGGTGGCTCCCCTTGCTGCAGTTGCGCGCTGGTGATGCCTCGCTTGCGCTCGGCCTTGACCTTTTCCAGCGAAGGGCGAACAACAGATTCCCCAAGCCCGTATTGATCGCGCATGGCCTTCAGAGCAACGGGTGTTCGGATCCCCCCACCGTTCTCGACCTGATAGTCGAAGTGCGCATGCAGCAGCTGCTCGATGTCGTTGCTGGTTGGCGCCCGCGTCTGCTCGCCGGTCTCCACATTGACCCAAGGCGGAGCAATGGTTGGCGCCATGGGCGCAGTTGGCTGCTCGAGCAGGTCACCCTGCCCTTGGCCCTGCTCGCCAACCGGCGTTGCGCTGGCACCCAAAGTGCGTGCCGCCGCCGTAATGTTCGCCACCTCGGACAAGCTGCCTGGCGCCGCGTCCGGGAACGGAACGTTCGCACGTGGCCTCGGCGCAATCGGTGACTGCTGGTTCAAGCTATCGGCGCCGACACGAAGACCCGGCGATGCACCTGGGTTCGGTACCGGCGGCGCCGGTGCACCCGTGACGCGAGGATCCAGACCGCGCTGTTCCGGGGTGAGTACCGTACCGCCTGGCGTGACCACGTTGACGCCGTAGGGCGCCTGACCATCCGACGGTGGCAACGCCAGCTGAGATTGCAAGTCCGGCGGCGGCAGCGCTGGGGGCTGCGGTCGCGGCACGATGGGTTGCTGATTGTCGCCGCGGCTGGCGATAGCGCCACCGGCGGCCATACCGCCGCCCAACACGGCACCCAGCGCGGCGCCGGTACCGGCGGCCTCCGGCACACCCTCCCACGCGGCTTGATTCGGGTCTATCTGTCGCTGGCCGAGGTTACCGGCCAGCTGGGAACCACCTTCCTGGATCGTTTCCTCGACCGTCTCCTTGGCTGCGCCCTTGAGCATGGCCACCGGCCGGCGCGCAAGCCCGCGCGTAAACACGTCTGCCTCAAAAGGCGCAGCGAAGCGGCCAGCAACGGCCGCGATCGGCGCGGTGATCGCCTGGGCCTGCATCGATGCGCCCCGCGCCATAGTCTCCTTGGCCGTGCTCGGCGCGACGCCGCTGGCGATCATCCGCTGATACTCGGGATTAGCGTCCCAAACAGACTGCGGCTGCGCCATGGCCTGCTGATAGGTCTGCTGCCCTGCAGAGCCGGTCTCCATCAAGGTGGTGAGACCGGTAGCGGCCGTCGTCGCGGCCTTGCGCCCCGCGGCTGTCGCCGCGGCTGTGGCTGCCTCCTCACCCAAGCCCTTGGCAACCGCTCCAGCCAGCGCACGCTGCCCGGCGCGCGCTGCAGCCAACCGGGTACCACCACCCAAGGTGACAAGATTCGGCACCTGCTCAGCAACGAAGTTGCCCAACAGTGCGGGGGAACTCAGGACCTTCTTGGCGCTGCCAAAGAACCCCTCGGTTTCAGCCAATTCCTGTTTTTCATTCTTCAGCGCGCCCGACTGCTGATCACCGATCCAATCGCTAGCGGCTTTAACGCCTGCAGACACTGCGGCATTTTCCGTACCTGCAGAGTGGCCGAGCATCGCTTCGCTCGGCGTGCGCGGGATCTTCGCCGCCAAGTCGGACATGCCAGCCACACCGAGGCGATCCAACACTCGCAGGCCTTGCCGTGCCAGGTTGTCAGGCCGCGTGGATGCCTTCCCTTCTATCACCCCCCCAATGATGTTTGCGGCACCGCTCGCTACACCCAAGAGCGAATCGCCGGCGACCTGACCCCAAGAACGCTCAGGACGTTTTGCAACCCGGCCTGCCTCAAAAGGATTCCCCTCGACCTTCGTGACAGAAGGTCGACGTGGCACCACGCGAGGCGTACCCGCGCTACTGGACGCAGGTTGTGCAGGCGTGCCAACTGTCGGAGCACCCGAAGTGCTGAACGGGTCGTGGTCGACCTTTTCAAAAGTTGCCATTACGGATCTACCCTCGAATAGCTGCCGTCTGTTCCTTGGATGTACCAGTTGCCGTCTGGTGCGCGCCGTGCGCCGGCGACAGGCGGCTCATCGCCACCGCGCAACCTTGCATAAAGCGGATCCGCATCGAGTGCGGCAACTGAGGCAGCCTTCGCTTCCGCGTCAGAGCTGGGGTCATTCACGATCGCGTTGTATCGATCGGTATAGGACTTGAGGCGCTCGCCATCCGTCAGCTCTCCGGTCTGCCGCGGGGCCTGTGGCGCACGTACTGCAGCACCGTCAGCGCCAGTTACCGGCCGCCACCCACCATCAGGCCCGATGATTCCCATACTTCCATCGGCCGACACGCTTACCTCTGGGCGGCGCGCAAGGCGGGAGATTTCCAGACTGGTATCGCGGCCAGCAGCGTTGTCCGCCATCTGGGCGTTGACCTTGGATGCTTCCAGCTGCCGGTTGGCGGCGTTCTCCGCGCTCACAGCGTTCGCTTGCAGCGACGTGAGATCGGCCTGATCTTGCGTCCGCAGGGTCTGCATCCGCTCATCACGCTGCGCACCCGCCTCGCCAAGAATCGCCTGAGCTACAGCAGCTCGGCTGCTTGGGCTTCCCTTCAGGCTCGCGCTACCCATCGCCCGGGTGAGCTTATCGACCAGCGTGTCGTTGGGGTTCTGAATCACGGCGCCTTGGCGCCCGCGGATAGCCTGAGCGGGTGCGGGACGTGGCGCCACGATTGCTGCAGGTGCGACCGCCGCGGCATTGGCTACCGGTCGAGCTGCAGACATCGCTCCAGCTGCCGGGGCTGCAGGCGGCGAAGCCACCTGCGCGCCATCGATCATCGACCCCGTCGCAACACGCCGATCGCCTCCGGCACCGAAGTTGGCATTAGCCAGTTGCACCCCCTGGGCCAGCCCTGCAGTGCTATCGCTATAGACCGAGTTGCCGGCGGCGTCCACGGTACGTTGAATGCCGCCGCCAGCCGCTCCTGCACTTGCAGCCGCTTGGCTCGGGGCACCAGAGACAACGCGGCTGGTTACACCCGCGAAATCGGTCCCGCGAGCAGTTGGGACGCCGACGGAAGGTTCTGGCAACACGCGGCTGGTTACGTCAGCAAAACTGGGCGCCGGAGCTGCTGCGCTTGCTGCAGGCCTATCCACCGAAGGCAACGCCACCGGTTGGCCAGCGTCGGCAGCTGGTTGCTCGCCAGCGAAGGCGCGGCCCACGTCTCGCGCAAACCCCAGGGAGCTCCTGATTGGCGCAGTCCCAGCCGATACCGCGGACCCGACTGCTGTCGCAGCCCTCTGTTGGCCTGCACCCAGCGTGGCCCGAGCACCGTCAAACGCCGAGCGCAATCTGGTACCGACCACGGTTCCGGGAGCTGGCCGGGGTGCAACCAAGGCAGGTGCTCGAGCCGCTGCAGGGCCGATGGCCGGTGATGGCGCTGCAGCCGGGGCGCTGCGCGGCAGAGCCGCTATGCCCGCCCCGAGGCTGCTCAAAGCAGAACTGGGCACTGCGTCTTGCATGGGACCTGGCGGCAAACTCGAGAGAGTAGCGGCCGCCGGCACGCGGGCCGGCTGACTGGGCCGCGGGAACCTGGTCATCACCGGCCCAGCATCCGCAGTTGGGCGCGGTGCAAGCATGCCGGCACCACCAGGACCGCTAAAACTGCGCCGCGCCGGCGCAGCCGTTGAGGCAGGAGTCATGCCAGGTGTGGCACTGCGTGCAACGTCTTTCCGTGCACTATCAAGGTCGTCGGTAATGGCCATTGCGGTCTCCCAGAAAAAAAAAGGACCGCCGAGGCGGTCCAGTGTTTGTGTAGTGTCCAAGCCGTTCACGGCATGAGACATGCCGAGCCATCACTCGCAGGTTGGCCAACTACCGTCGTTCGCCTTAACCCGGAATGCCATGACAGCCTGTTTCCCTACGCTCGTTCCATAGTCCTCGTACGCGACAAGTGCGGCGAACCACTGTCCGGGCACGAGTGCCGGATCGAAGGTTTCAGTCACGTACCTTGAGATGTTGAGCCAACCGCCGCCGTAGGAATTGAACTTGGTTGTTTCTCCTACGAGCGGCGTGAAGTCGTCAACCGTGACGACCCCGGGAAGCGGCGACGATAGCGATGGTTCTGAATCCAGCAGCAGATAGGAAAGCACACGGGGAGGATTGCCGAGAGCATTTGTCGCATTAACAGCTGGGCCTCCGTTGCTGGTGCCAGAATGCGCTACCAGATTAATACCGGTGCCTTCGTACGCCTCGCAGGTGTAATGAATTAGGTAATCAACCATGACGCCCACCGGCTCCGGGTCAGGGCCGGTTCCGCACTTTTGAACCGCGTTCACAAGATCTGTCCAGAAGCAGCCGACGAGCGAAGTATCAGCGACATCTATTTGGTTTGTGGCCAAGGCGGTCATGCGTCCGAAGTCTCCCCATTGAAGTTGAAGCTCTGGCTACAACTGGAACTTTGACCAGTCGATGCAGAAACGCCAGCGCTGTAGCTGACGGCAGACCAACTCGCCGCAGTCAACTGAGCACCCACCTTCAGCCTGGTGTCATTCACAGATAGCAGTTGATCGGTCAGGTACTTCGCCTGTTGCAACATGAGATCTGCGTTCCTGCCACCCGCATCCATCTTTGCCCGACTCTTGGATAGGCCGAGCTCGAAGCTCCTGTCGCTGGCAGCTGATGCGGCCTGCTCCACCGAAGCGGACGCAGAGTAAAGGCGGGCCTGGGCTTCAACGAGAGTTGAAACAGCTGCCAATCGTGAGCGTTCGGCCCCGAGCTCGCTCTCCCGCTTTGTAATCAATGCCTGCCATGCACCCAATTGTTGGCCGAATTGCTGCGTTCGTAGGCGCTCGCGTTCGAGCTTCAGGTTCTCACCGGTTGCCCAGGCATCCACACGCTTGCCCTGTGCGTCCACCAGCGTGCGATACAGATCGGCGCGTTTACCTTCGCCTTCGACGGCTGCGCTGTAGCCCTGCCACTCGGACACGTGGGCACGCCAGCGACTGTCGAACCCTTCCATTGCCACCTTGTAGCGGTCGAACACCAGCCGCTGCACGTCGGCTTTCACCTTCACCGTTTCCACCTGGGTGCGGTAGAAGTCGGCCATCAGGTTTACTGCGCGGATCTGCTCGGCGTACAGACGCACCCTTTGCTCGTTGATCTCGCCGCGCAGTCGCTCGCCATCCAGCTGCGCCTTGAAGATTTCGATCTTGGCCAGTTCAGACTGGATGCGGTCGCGCATCACTTGCGCCTCAATCTGGTAGCCCTGCATCCTGGTCTGAAATACAGAAAGCCGGTACTGCAATACCGCCATCGTCGCCTCACGAGCAAACCGGGCAGCCTCCAGCGCGAAGCGCTGTTCCTCAACGTGCAGGTTGATATATACGCCTTCCAGCGCCGCTCCCTGAGCCAGCGCCAGCCGCAAGTTCGCGAGCGTCTCCTCGTACTGCTTAATGGCCGCGTCGCGATTAAACTCTGCGATCCGGTCCTGCCCGCGCTGGCGGATCTCGCGCACCTGTGCAGTCAGAACCCCGTTTGGGGTATTCCAGCCCCGGGAAGCGAACTCAGACAGCGCTTGATCCACCTCGCGACCAGTTTCGATCTCTTGCCGACTGCGGCCCTTCTGGAAGATTGCCGCCTCGATAGCCTCGGGCAATGCCGGCTTAGACTGCAGCATCCGCTCAATGGTGCCGAACAGTTGGCCCTTGAGCTGGCTCTCGTAGGCCTGCGGCTGGAACGACCAGTTATCGTCAAATGGCGGCTCGACCAGTTGCGGCAGCGGGCTGGTGAACTCCGGCAGCTCTATGTCCGGCAGCGTCGGTAGGTTCAGCTCCTCGAGCGCTGGCAAGCTTGGCATCACCGCGTCGGGCGCCACCGGCATTTCCAGATGGGCAGGGTCATCCGGTGCCTGTGGCACGGTGATGTTCGGGCGGGTTGGCTTCGTCCCGATCGCCAACGTCGGTACCTCGACATCCAGCTCAGGCGGCAACGTGCCGTCGATTGGGGCTGGAATAAACGTTGGCGGCGGTGCAACGTCCCCGGGGGTTCGTAGCTGGAACGCAGCAGCGTCGAGCGTAGGGGTTGCTGGCCGTTGGAACGGGGTCAGTTGGCCTTCGAAGTCGAAGGTTACGTTGAACTCGACTGGCGAGATACCGATGTTATCCAGCTCCCCGAGCTGATCTACAACCAGCTCGTACAGCTCATCGCCCTTACGGGTGAATTTCGTGTGCGCATCACCGACAAGGTTGTACGCGGGGGAATTGGGTGCCAAGCACCAGGTAGATGCCACAGGTGTACTCCTTACCCGCGCGTGCGCCGGCTTAGTTGTGTGGGATAGAACTGGATCGACTGCAGATCAAAGTCCGTGCCGTCCACATTCTCCAGCTCGAAATCCCAGTCCACAGCCTTCATGCCGCGGCCAAGCTTCGCGCGCGTCTCACGCGATGCGCCAGCTGGACACGGCAGGATCTTGTAGATCGCCATGTTCTTCTCGCCACTTCGCTCGTCCACAAAGATGGCTTTAAGCAGCATCTGGCCGCTGGCCGCCATGCCGAAGAAAGCGTCGGAAAACGACTTGAGGTGCCGGTCACCGAAGTCAGACATGCCTATGCGCAGTCGAGCCTTGATAGGCTCGCCCATGTCATCACTGCCACCGAGCCGGGCAATGCCGCCGGTGTGCGCACCGTAGTAGCGGCCACCGATCTTCGCGAAACTGTTGAACGGGTACTGCGTGTAGCGGGTCAGGCCGCGGCTCTCTGTGTTCAGCACCCACGCGATAAATTCGCCGCTATCGAAGGACAGGGACATGGCAAAGCCGATGGCATCGGCCAGCTGCGCCGCTAGCTCGGCCTCGTGCGAGCAGTGCGCCCCAAGAGCGAAGCCGTCGCGCAGCAATACAGTCAACGTGAACTGCGGCGTTGCCTTGGTCGCCAGTACCAGGCGTTCCACGACCTGCACGAACGCCGCGTAGAGCGCATCAATCCTCGCGTTCAGTGCCACTGTATCGGCGACACCGACCAGCTGCAGCCACGCGGCCACGTCATTGAACACCAGCGCGTCAGCGATCAGCTGTAGTCCCTCGGCGTAACTCTTTGCATGCCCGGACAGCAATAGCCGCGATGCCGCTCGCGCTAGCAGCCGATAGTCGCCAGTGGCGAGGGCGTTGAAACTAAGCTTGCTCTGCGCAAGCATTCGCACCACGAATGACGTGGTATCAGTGAAAGCGAACTCTTCCTCGGCCTTGACCTTTCCCGTATAGGTCGACAGCAGACCAGTCCCCAGCCTTAGCGGCGAGCTAGAAACTGACGTGTATCCCCGTTTCGATGCGCCACCGATCCAAAACAGGTCTCGCACCACGCCAAACGCGTGCCCGACGTAACAGGCCACAACCGGCTGCGGCTCCGTAATGAAGGTGAAGCCACCCTGGTACTTGCCGCCGGCCGATGCCTCACCACTGATGCCCACCACGCCATCGATAGCAGAATCGCTGAAGGCCCAACCGCCCACGGACACTGCGCCGTCCACGTCCAGGCGACTGGTGACAACGCTGTCCAATGCGCCGAAGCCCGAGACAAACACCACGCCGTCGATGAGCGCCGGGAGCACCGGAGAAACGCCGCCGAAGTCCACGTCCAGCCGTGCTGCGCCACCAATGCCGACGACACCCATGATCGTGATATTGCCTGCCGCGGGCGCAATCGACAGGCCGTATCCATCAACGCTCACTGAACCGTTGACAGTGATCTCGCCTGCATCGGTGCTTGGGGGGAGCTGTTCAAAAGTGATTGGCATCAGCTCAGTACCTCACGCGAAGGATGGCCAGTGGTTTGCGCCCCTCAAACACCGCGCCGCCAAGCACGGCCACTGCGAAGGTGACATCCGGGGTTTGAAACTCCGCAGGGAGCTCAACGACAGGGATCGACGCGGTCCCGCTACCAGCGCCATTCTGCGCGAACGGAATCGGCGTCGACATCGAGACGCGCGCCCCTACAGTTACGCCCACCATCACCCTGATGTCGTCGACCGAGCCCCCGCACAGATCGTAAATTTCACTGCCGCCGCCGGCATACCCTGTCACTGGATATGCTGCCTCCACGACGACTGGCGGCCCGTTGTAGATGCTTTCGTTGATAGCAGCGCTCGTGTCGCCTTCGCAGGAAGCCTCGCCATATATTCCGAGCCCGTCGCCGTCATCCGGGCCGCGCATGTCGTTTACGATTGAAAAAATGGTGTCCTCGTCAACGTCGCCACCACCACCGTCGCCGGACTCCCACTCGAACAGGAAGTCGTTGGCGCCGTACAACGCAACCCCCACCGACACCTCTCCTGCCAGAGCGCTTTGCGCGGCCCGGACGCGATCGCCGTCAATGGAATAGGCCACGCGATTCCCTCGTCGCTCGATGCGGAACACTGTCTCGGGGGTGTAGTAGCGTGGCGCGCTGGCTACTTTCCCCGTTTCGTACACCTGCGCCCACGTCATGCCGCCCAGGTCGCTGTGCAGATACCAGCCGTGGGCGATTCGGGTAGGGGCCGGTACCGCATCGCGGTCCGCGGTGAAGCCAACGATGCCGCCAACAACAGCCTGCGCCCCTGAGAACTCCACAGCGACATCGCCGTCGAGCACCGCCTCACTGTTCGCACCGGAGTTCCACGCATTGGTGCCCGTCTCGATGCGGGTCGCTGGTACCGCCGGTACCGCCGAGATGGCCGGCAGCAGCACGCAGTCCTGCCCGTCTACGCGAACCACCTCAGCGTTGACCGCCAGCACCGCGCCGAACGCGGGGGAAAAGAACTCTGGGGCGCAACGCTGGTCGGCCAGCGACAGCTGAACTGCACCGGCGCCGCTGGTGACAGCCCGCAGCGGTACCGACGCCACGCCGGCTGCGTCGGTGGTCGCCACCATCGAGTACGCCAGCGCGTCGCCAAACGCGACGGCCTCGGTGTTGGATACGAAGCGGACAGCCAGTCCAGTCACCGGCTCCCCATCCGGATAAGTCACCGTGACCGATGCCTGCCCAACCTGGCCAGTGCTCAGGGAGGCCGGTACCGATGCCTTCCACAGCGGTTTGGGGCTGATGCGGTAGAACAGCTGCGAACGCGGCGACACGGAGTTGATGCCGTAATTGGTTTTCAGCGGCGCTATGCCAAGAGTGTTGAGCATGAATGTGCCAGTGGCTACCCCTGCCCACTTCCCGCCATTCACGTCGCCTGAGCCTGCGTAGAGCAGCCCGAGCGGCACGCTCGTGTCTGCTACGTCCCACTCCCATCGGTGGTGCCACAGTGGCGCGATGGGGCGGCCTGCGTATGCGTTGTAGGTCCTCGGCACGGCCAACATTACCCGAGCGGTGGCGCCAAACCCCGCAGCCGCAGCCATGGATGCGGGATCTGCATCGAGCCCGAAGCCGGCGATGTCGATGAACCCTTCAACTCCACGGATGACGTAGCCAGACTTTGAGGCAAGCGTATCGGCCGACCCGGCTCGCATCGCTACGAATGTAGGCCCTTCAAGCGTCAGGTTGTAGCTCGCTCGCGGAGCCACAAACTCGCCGCCGTTTGCCGTCAGCGAAAACTTGTTGCTCAGGCTGATCAGTTCACTGGCCAAGAGCCGGTCCCCACGTACTGACGCAAATCTCCGGGCCTAAGATCGTCATGCCAGCCACCACCGTCCGGGGCTGGTAGCAGAACGTGAACCGCTGCGGTTGCCCACGGTCGGGGATCGTGCTCACTGGCGCCTTCGCCTGGCACAGCAGCTGCTCCGCTCGCCCACGTGTGCCCGGGACGAAAGGTGTCTCAATGACAATGGGCGCTTTGCGGATCATCAGCCAACAGATCCGAGGCGGTAGTTGAAAATCCCCACCCAGGTGGTGCTGGTGCCATCGTCAGTGAGCGTGCTGGTGGCCAGCTTGGCATCTGCTGCACTGTCCGGCCCGCCAACTGAACCTTGCAGCCGGGGCGCAGTGCCTGCGGCCCGGCCGGTGTCTCCCGCGGCGCAGAAGCGGAAGAACGTTGGCTCTAGGGTGGACGTGCTGGCCTCAGCCCCGTCGAATGAAACAAGCCCGCGCCAGTCGTCGCCTGCAGGTTTAGAGATTGCCGCGCCGCTCGGCACAGACAGGGTCAGACCGGTCACGTCATCGCTGTTCAGCGATAGCATCGCCAGCTGCGTGTGCGTGCTCGCCATATCCAGCGCATCGTTTGCATTCGCAGGCTCAGGGCCGGCGAAGATATAGATAAACCCGCCATCCAAAGCGCCCTTGAGCGCCGCGAGCATGGTCTGGGAGAGCTGCGGATTATTCTTGAACATGGCGTGGCCTCATGAAAGCGGTGGAGTTCCGTGCCACCAGTGCGGCACGATGAATTGGGTGTCGGGCGTCACGGCGGTGTCCACCATGAACATTTCGATTTCGCCGGGGGTGTCTACCAGGGCAACGGCTCCGTCGATGCGCGGCGCAGTCAGCGAGTAGGTGCCGGGGTCGGCTTCGTTGCCCAGTAGCCGGAACCAGCCAGCGATTCCAGTCGCCTCGCCAACGAACTGCCATAGGTGCTCAGGGTGCTTCGTGATGTAGCGCCCCCCTGCGACGAACTGCAGGCCCCCTGCCGGCGCGCCGGGCGACCATGGCGCACCGTCACGCGTGATCCGCGCCAGCCGCGTACCGGTGGGGGCAAGGTCAGCAGATGCGGGTTGCGGACCGGTGTAGATCTCGAT
>NZ_JBRREB010000053.1:0-32765 GCF_056759995.1 Stenotrophomonas sp. STEN030
ACATATGGGTTGGCAATCGCAGTTTTTTGTGTGTGATCGGAGCAACGCCGCCTGCGGCCGATGGCCGCCCCGCTACCGCAAAGAAGCGAGAAGCGGGGGGCGCCCCCCCCCCCACCCCCCCCCCCCACCCCGGGTTGGACCCTAGCACGGCCAGCCGACCCGACGACCCGCCGACACCGCGCCACCAACGCTGCCGGTAACTGCTAGATTCCAAGGCTTACTCCAAGCTTGGACAAAGCCGCCGATGCGTAGCCGCCTGCTGTGGATGTTGCTCTGCCTGCTGGCACCGGCCAGCAATGCCGAAGTGCTGGTGCATTCAATCAGCTACCAGGGCAACGACCGGCACGCGCCATTGGCGGCCGGAAACTACCGCAATCCGATACTGCCCGGCTTTTACCCGGACCCATCGATCGTTCGCGCCGGCGATGACTTCTACCTGGTCAACTCCACGTTCGGCTACTTCCCCGGACTGCCGATTCACCACAGCCGCGACCTGGTGAACTGGACACAGATCGGCAACGCCATCGATCGCCCCAGCCAGATCAACTACGGCAAGGACGAGCTCACCCGCGGCCTGTTCGCTGCCTCCATCAGCCACAAAGACGGCCGGTTCTACATCGTCAACACCTGCTTCTACTGCGACGGTGGCAACTTCCTGATCCACGCCGACAATCCTGCCGGGCCATGGTCCGATCCAGTCTGGCTGCAGGTGAGCGGCATCGATCCATCCCTGTTCTTCGACGGCGACGGCAGCGTCTGGGTGGTGCACAACGATGTGCCCAATGGCGAGCTCCGCTACGACGGCCATCGCGCGATCTGGCTGCAGCAGATTGATCTTGCCAGCGGCAAGGCCATTGCTGAGCGGCGATTGCTGGTGGATGGCGGCGCAGACCCGGCCAGCAAGCCAGAGCACATCGAGGGCCCGCATATCTTCAAGCACGACGGCTGGTATTACCTGACCGCAGCAGAAGGCGGCACCGGCGAACAGCATGCGCAGATGATCTGGCGCAGCCGCAGCCTGACGGGTCCGTATCAGGCAGGCCCCAACAATCCGGTGTTGACCCAGCGCGACCTCGATCCCAAGCGCGCCAGCCCAGTCACCTCGGCCGGACATGCGCAGTTCGTGCAGTTGGCCGACGGCAGCTGGTGGGCGGTATTCCTCGCCACCCGCCCCTACCGTGGCAATCAATACAATCTCGGCCGCGAAACCTTCCTGCTGCCGGTGCAATGGCGCGACGGCTGGCCGCAGGTGCTGCCGCGTGGAGCAGATGTACCACTGCAGCTGCCACGCCCGCAGCTAGCGGATGCACCTTCGCCAGTCACCGACAGCGCCGTGTCCAGTTGGACGGAGAACTTCAGTGACGCGAAGTTGCCGCCGCAATGGCTTACGTTGCATCCGCCAAAGAGCGCTTGGTTTAGCACGGGCGCTGGCGGTTTGAAACTACAAGCAGGCATGACGCCGTTGGGCACTGAGGGTGCGGAAGAACAGACCCACTATCTGGGCCATCGCCTGCAGCATCACCGCGCAACATTGGACATGCAGTTGTCTGCAGCATCGGTGGCTGATGGAGAGTTGGCGGGATTGGCCTTGCTGCAGAACGAGCGCTATCACTATGTGCTGGGCATTGAAGCCAGCAAGGGTGTGCGCCGGGTAGTTCTGTATCTGCGTGCTGGCAGGGATTCCCCGGAGACAGGAACGCTGTTGGCGCAGAAGGAGCTTAGCGGTGCTGGCGATAATACGGGCCTGCGATTCACCCTGGATGGAGCACGTGCGCAGGCATGGTTCTCACCACAGCCAGGGCAATGGCAACGTGTTGGCGAAGCGCTGGATGCGAGCTTGCTCAGTACCGACACCGCAGGTGGATTCATCGGCAGTACGTTCGGTGCGTATACGTTGAAGCGCTGACCCAATGCACCGCCTCCTCTGCGGGAGCGGTGCACTGTTCTGCGGGAGCGACGTCAGCCGCGAAGCCGATGGCAACAACACCAACCCAGTACCGGGTTACAGGCGACTACCGGTGTGCATGCTTCGCGCCTTACGCCACTCCAACAGATTCATCGTTCGCGGTATCCAGCCATACCGAGCCGTAGCGCGTGTACTGCACTGGCGTCGCAATATGTTCGGCCAGTTCATCGGCCGCCGCACGTACCCAGAACGGCTCGCGCAGCAGCTGCCGACCTACGAAAACAAGATCTGCACTGCCCACCTGCAGAATGGACTCAGCCTGCTTCGCGCTCTTGATCAATCCCACCGCACCGGTCGCAATTCCGACTTCACGGCGAATCAATGCCGCCGCCGGCACCTGATACCCGGGATAGCTGTTCACGCGCACCATCTTGATTCCGCCGGAGCTGCAATCCACCAGGTCCACGCCCTGCGCCTTCATCCACGTTGCATATGCAATGAAGGAATCCGGAACATTGCCACCCTCGGCATAATCATTGGTCGACACGCGCACGAACAGCGGGCGATCCCCCCAGTACTTCTTGACCTCGGTGATGATCTCGCCAAGCATCCGATAGCGGCCAGCAGGATCAACCCCATATTCGTCAGTGCGCAGATTTGCCAGCGGCGACAGGAATTCATTGAGCAGATAGCCGTGCGCACCATGAATTTCCAACACGTCAAAACCCGCATCGCTGACCCGCTGCGCCGCGCGACCGAACGCGGCCACCATCTGCGTGATCTCTGCTTTGCTCATGGCACGCGGCACCGGACCGTTCTCAAGGAACGGCACCGCCGACGGCGCCAGCAATTCAACCCCTGGTAAGGCCGAAGCGCGGCCGGCGTGCCCGATCTGCGCGCCGACCTTTGCGCCGAATCCATGCAGCCCAGATACCAGCGACCTCAGACCTTCGACATGGGCATCGCTCCACACACCAAGATCGCCCGGACCGATGCGGCCATCCTTTTCCACCGCCAACGTCTCCGGGAAGATCAGGCCCACCTGGCCAAGCGCACGCGCACCGTAATGCACGCGATGCCAATCAGTGACAAAGCCATCTTCACCGGCCGAGTGCATGCACATCGGCGACATCACAACGCGGTTCCTCAGGGAGAGACCTTTCAGGTCAAACGGGGCGAGCAACATGCTCATGGAGTAGATCCTTGGATGGAAAGCGCGCATGCTATGCCTCACATGCAGCCAACGTAAGTACGCACATTAATGTGCTGTAGGTACATTTTTTATACCTTGCAGAAAGCCAGGCAACAGCAGGATTCGACCCCATGAAAACCGGCGTTCCGCACTCAGCAGAAGGCGCTTACGCCTGCCCAGTGACATTTACCGCCGAGGTCATCGGCGGCAAATGGAATACGCTGCTGATCTTTCATCTCATGAGCGGAACAAAGCGATTCAATGAGCTGCGCCGGATCATCCCTGAAATCACCCAACGCATGCTGACGCTTCAGCTACGTGAGCTTGAAGCCTGGGGTCTGGTGAACCGTCACGTGCATCAGGAAGTTCCGCCCAAGGTGGAGTACTCGCTGACCAAGCTTGGCGAAACCCTGATTCCGCTGGTCAGCGCGATGCGTGATTGGGGATCGATCCATGAGAAGACGCTGCTGAAACAACGCAACAAAGGCTGAGGCGTCAGGACAAAAGAGCACAGCAGCTATCTGCTTCTGCATGAGTGGCGTCAGCTGCGGAATCGATCGTGATCAGGTGGAAGTTCCGTTTTTTTGCCGGTGACGATGGTTCATTTTCTTCGTGGCTTCAGCCGCTGCTGCGGCACTGCTTGCAACGCAACTGCCGAGCATGGCTCGACATCAAGGGTTCATGCCCCTGCCGAAAATCGCAGGCGATACGCGCCTCCCCCCTTCCTTTGCCGCAGGCTAAGGGAGGGTTTTGGAGGGGTGCTGTTCACGGTTGATCTGCAGCTGATGCATCGTCAGCTTCGCGGCTTACGCCGCTCCTACGGCATCGCCTGCAAGGCCTCTGCCGAGCATGGCTCGGCACTGCAGTTGCAGCATCGCTTGTGAGGCCCCTGCCGAGCATGGCTCGGCACTACGGGTTCACGCCGCGTTGCTTGAATCTGGGGCATCTACCAGCTGGTTGATGCGGCGCAAGGCGCTTTGCAGTTGGCGTCTATTACTTGCCTGCCCCAGTGACAGGCGGAAGCCGCGGCTGCGTTGTGCGCCGTCCGGCCTGAATGCCGATGACGGCGAGATAGCCAGACCCTGCAGCTGGGCGGCGCGCACAAAACCTGCATTGGTCCACGGCTCGGGTACGCTACACCACGCATGCAATCCAGCCGCCTGCACGTTCAATGATGGCACCAGCAGGTGTGCAGCCAGCGCGGTGCGCTCGCGTGCTTCCGCCAGTACCTGATTCAACAAGCCATTCGCTGATCCATCCAGCAGCAGTTGGCTCACCAGCGCCATCACCAGCGGGTGGCCCATCAGGCAGATCGACCGCAACGCGGTCGCCAGCGCTTCCGCATGCTGGTCCGAAGGACATCGCACGAATGCCGTGCGCAGACCGGGGCTGATCGCCTTCGACAAGGTTGATACGTAGTACACATGCGCCGGTGCCAACGCCGCAATTGGCGTTGGCTTTTCCACAGCGTGATGCCAATACGGATCATCTTCGATCATCAACAAATCCAGCCCCTGCAGCACACGCGCCAACTCAATCCGACGCTGCGGCGGAATCGTCAACGCGGTCGGGTTGTTGCAGGTGGGGTTGAGGTAAACCACGCGTGCGCCGCTCTGCCGCGAAGCACGCTCTAGCGAATCCGGGCACATCCCCTCTGCATCACCATCAACTGGCAGCAGACGCCGCCCCAGCGACTTGGCTACCTGCAGCAGACCGGGATACACCAGGTGATCGCAGAGAATCACCTCGCCTTCCTGGGTCTGGCTGATCAGAATCGAGGCCAACGCCGACTGCGCGCCCTCTGCGACGACCAAACCAGCATCAGCAACATCGCCCAGCATTGGCTGCAGCCAACTGGTCGCCGCATGCCTGTCGGTTGGGCTGCCGCCGGCGAGGTGATACGTCATCAGGTTGGGCGCATTGCTGCGCGCAAGCACGGCGGCTGCGCCACGTCGCAAGGCATCGTTCAAGGCCAACGCATCCGGTACCGGCGGCACGTTCATGCTCAGGTCCACCGGTTGGCCGAAGGCCGCTTTCGGCGGTGCGATGAAACTGCCTTGTGGTCCACGTGCTTCGATCAGGCCGCGTCGACGTGCTTCATCGAAGGCGCGCGTCACCGTGGTCAGGTCGATGCCGAGTTGCTTGGCCAATGCGCGCTGCGATGGCAGGCGATGGCCGGGCACCAGCTCGCCGGTGTTCATGCTGCGCTCGATGCTGTTGACGATGCGCAGGTAGATCGGGCCGTTGCTGCGCAGCGCGCTGTCCATCCAGTTCATCGCCAAACCCCGCATTTACCGGTAAAAACTGCGACATCCTGTCGCACCATGTATGGACGATGTAGCCGCGTATTGTTTACATCAGCGGCGGGTGCCTGCTCACAACCATCGGTCGGTTGGAGCGGGTGCCCGCTGTTTTTTGTGCGCGGAAAAAACGTCCACTCACGCCGGCGTGCATGCAGGTTCATCAGCAACGGATCAAGGCTTGCTTTGCCAAGGGCAGTAACAGCCCACCGCCAGCAATCCGCGCGGGCGCACGGTTTGTCCAGCGACCAGCTTGTCGAGAATCGGCTCGACAAAACTATTGGCCGAATTGCAGACCATGCCGATGCTGTACGGCCCGGCGTAGGCCAGATGCCCTTGCCGATCCCAGATCGCAACCGCAGGGCTGGCCGGGATATGTTCAGCACCTTCGATCGTCGGCAGTTCGGTCAAACGACCACGCAGATACTCCGGCAGCTCACCGGTCGTTCCCGGGCGGCGCACCGCATAGAAATCGATGTTGGCGCGGCGGTACATGCTGATCAGGTAGCTCAGGTGCGCGCCGGTTTCGCGGTTGCAGACCTTGCAGGCCGGGTCCCAGAAATGCACGACGCGAATGCGTCCATTGGCGCCAGCCAGTTCCGGCGGCAGCTTGAGTTGGGTGTCGTCGAAGACGATGGCCTGCTCGGCGAAGCTGGCCTGTTCACTGAGGCCGAAGTATTGCCACAGCGCTATCGCGATACCGGCCATCAGCACGCAGCCAGCAGCGATCCACAGCCGCATCCCGCGCCTGCGCGGCGGTGCGCCGTTGGGCGGGCTCACGAGGCGGCGTCCGCGCCGAACTTGTGCTCGTACTGTTCCAGCATCTCGGCGCAGGAATCGGCCTGGGCGCGGCGGTAGATCTCGGTGCGTTCCGGCGCGCGGCTGCGTTGCAGGCACTGGTCGATGGCCGCGCGCTCACTGGCCTGCACGTCGGCGGTCTGCGGCCGCGAGCAGACATAGACCAGCGACGCCAGCGCCAGCACCACGAAACCGGCGCAGCCCAGCATGACCAGATGAAACTTCAGCTTGTCCCGACGCACAGCAGCTACCCGCATATCCATACAAGATATGCAATGTATCACTTTTGTATGGATATGACCGGAGGCCGGTTAAACGATGGCCTGTGTCCGCGTCTCAGGCGCAGCCGAGATGACCTCGGTCAGCTTGGTCAACGCCGCCGCCAGGCTGTGCTGGTCCACCGCCCCGCCCAGCGACAGACGGATGGCATTGCCGGCCTGCTCCTCGATGCTGAAGGACTCCGAGCTGGCGATGCCCAGGCCCTGCGCCTGCGCGGCCTGGATCAGCCGGTACTGGTCCAACCGTGGCGGCAACGGCAGCCACACATGCAGGCCGGACGGGTGCGCCTGATACGGCTTGGGCAGGATGCGCGCGGCAATCCGCTGGCGCTGGCGCAGTTCCTGCTGGAAGCGGCGCACCATCTCATCGGCCTGGCCGCTGCGGATCCAATGCGAGGCCACCGCCACCATGGATTGGGTCGGCATCAGCGCGATCGAACGCAGGGCGTCCAGCAGCGGCTCCATAGGCTCGCCCGGCGGCACCACCAGGTAGGCGGTGCGCAGGCCTGGCGCCAGGCACTTGGACAGGGTGGAAACGTAGTAGACCGGGGCGTCCGGGTGGCTATCCACCGCCAGCGGCGGCGCCGCATCGGCGGCCAGCAGCCAGTAGGGATCGTCCTCGACCACCGCCACGCCATGGCGGCGTGCAATCGCCAGAATGGCCGCGCGACGGGCCTGCGACATGGTCGCGGTGGTCGGGTTCTGGATGGTCGGGATCAGGTAGATCAGGGCCGGCTTGCGCTGCTGGCAGGCGGCTTCCAGCGCGTCCGGCAGCATGCCTTCGGCGTCCATGGCGATGGAGACGATGCCCCGCTGCAACACGCGCGCGGCGGCCAGCAGGCCCGGATAGGTGAGCTGTTCGGCGGCGATCAGATCGCCGGCCTGGGTCTTGGCCAGCACCACGGCGCATAGCGCAGCCTGCGCACCGGGGCAGATCACCACCCGCTCGGCGGAGACGCTGCCGAGGATCGGCGCCAGCCATTGCACGGCGGCGGCGCGGTCGTCGCGGGAGCCGGCGCCGACGTGGTAACTCATCAACTCGCCCTGCCCCAGCTGCTGGCTGAGCTGCTGGAAGCCGCGCTCCATGCTCTGCGCGAACGGGCTGCTGCCCAGCAACGGCGGGATGTTCATGCTCAGGTCGACCGAGGTGGCGCTGTTGCCGGCCGACATGGCGATGAAGGTGCCGCCGGCGCCCTGCGCGTCGAGCAGATCGGACTGGCGCAGCTCGGCGTAGGCACGGGTGACCGTGGTCAGGTCCACGCCCATCAACTGGGCCAGATCGCGTTGCGGCGGCAGGCGGTCGCCCGGTTGCAGCACCCCATCGTCCACGGCGTCGCGTACCTGCTGGGCGATCTGCAGGTAGAGCGGACCGCTGCCCTCGGCGAAGGGACGGACCCAGGTCCGGTTCGGTTTTTTCAGGCGTCGGCCTGCGGCTGGCTGCTGCATCGGGTGAACCTTCCCTGCTTTGTACGTGCACCAACCCATACAATGATGTATCTTGTATGGACTTGACTGGATAGGCAATCCTTTTGTAGGCACCGCCGTACGGACAGTGTAGCCGCTCCCGGCCCATGCGCCGGGCATCGGCGGTCCCCGCTCAAGAGCTCCTTCAACAGGGTCGACCTTCAATGAATATCTGCTGGAAACGCATCCGCCCAGCGCTGGCCGCTTTGGCATGCGTGGGCCTGTCTGGCTGCAACTGGGTACTACTGGACTCCAAGGGCGACGTGGGCATTGCCCAGCGCGACCTGATCATCATCTGCATCGCGCTGATGCTGATCGTGGTGATACCGGCCATCGTGCTGACCTTCGTCTTTGCCTGGCGCTACCGCTCCGGCAATACCAAGGCCAAGTACATGCCCGATTGGGCGCACTCCACCAAGGTGGAAATCGTGGTCTGGGGCGTGCCCCTGATCATCGTCGCCGTGCTGGCGGTAATCGTGTGGAAATCCACGCACGAGCTTGACCCTTACAAGCCGCTGGATATTCCCGGCGAGCCGCTGCATGTGGAAGTGATCGCCACCGACTGGAAGTGGGTATTCGTCTACCCGGACCTGGGCATCGCCACGGTCAACCAGCTCAACTTCCCGGCCGGGCAACAGCTGGCCTTCGACATCACCTCCAACTCGACGATGAACACCTTCTTCATCCCGCAGTTGGGTGGGCAGATCTATGCGATGGCCGGCATGCGCACGCAGCTGCATCTGGTGGCCAACGAGCCCGGCAAGTTCGACGGCATGTCGGGCAATTACAGCGGCCATGGCTTCTCCAACATGAAGTTCGTCGCCACCGCGATGAGCCAGCAGCAGTTCGATGACTGGGTTGCGCAGGTGCGGCAGTCGCCGGATCAGCTGAGCTTCGACGAATTCAAGCGCCTGGCCGCGCCCACCCGCAAGGAACCGGTACGCCACTTCGCCAGCGTCGAGCCGCTGCTGTTCAAGAAGGTCATCGACCAGTTCATCGGCGTGGGTGAGAACACCGCGGCCACGTCTGGCCACAACGCAGAACCCAAGGCCTCCCAGGAGTAATGAGCATGTTCGGTAAGTTGACGTGGGACGCCGTGCCGTTGCACGACCCGATCGTCGTGGTGACATTGGCGGGCATGGTGCTTGGTGGCATCGCATTGCTCGCCGCCGTCACCTATTTCAAGTTGTGGGGCGTGCTGTGGCGCGACTGGTTCACCACGGTTGACCACAAGAAGATCGGCATCATGTACATCGTGGTGGCGCTGGTGATGCTGGTACGCGGCTTTGCCGATGCACTGATGATGCGCGCGCAGTTGGCCGCGGCCGGCCCCGGCAGCGATGGCTTCCTGCCACCGGAGCACTACGACCAGATCTTCACCGCGCATGGCGTGATCATGATCTTCTTCGTGGCCACACCGTTCGTGGTGGGTCTGATGAACATCGTGGTGCCGCTGCAGATCGGCGCGCGCGACATGGCCTTCCCCTTCCTCAATGCTTTCAGCTTCTGGATCTTCGTGGTCGGCGCTGCGCTGATGATGATCTCGCTGGGCCTTGGCGAGTTCGCGATGACCGGCTGGGTGGCGTACCCGCCGTTGTCTGGCATCGAGTTCAGTCCAGGGGTAGGTGTTGATTACTACATCTGGGCATTGCAGGCCTCCGGTGTCGGCACATTGCTGACCGGCGTCAACCTGTTCATCACCATCCTGCGCATGCGTGCGCCGGGCATGACCTTGATGAAGATGCCGGTGTTCACCTGGACCGTGCTGGTCACCAGCGTGATCATCATTGCCGCGTTCCCGATCCTGACCGTCGCCCTCGGCGCGCTCACCCTGGACCGCTACCTGGACTTCAACTTCTACACCAATGACCTGGGTGGCAACCCGATGATGTACGTCAACCTGGTGTGGGCCTGGGGCCACCCGGAGGTGTACATCCTGGTATTGCCGGCGTTCGGTATCTTCTCCGAGATCACCGCCACGTTCTCGCGCAAGAAGCTGTTCGGCTACAAGTCGATGGTGGGTGCAACGCTGGCGATCGGCATCCTGTCGTTCGTGGTGTGGTTGCACCACTTCTTCACCATGGGCTCCGGTGCCAGCGTCAATGCCTTCTTCGGCATCATGACGATGATCATCGCGATCCCGACCGGCGTGAAAATCTTCACATGGTTGTTCACCATGTACGGCGGCCGCGTCGAGTTCAGCGTGCCGATGCTGTGGACCATCGCCTTCCTGGTCACCTTCACCATCGGCGGCATGACCGGCGTGCTGCTGGCCATCCCGGGCGCGGACTTCCTGCTGCACAACAGCCTGTTCCTGGTGGCCCACTTCCACAACACCATCATCGGTGGCGCGCTGTTCGGCTACCTGGCTGGCTTCGTCTACTGGTTCCCGAAGGTGTTCGGCTTCACCCTCAACGAGCGCCTGGGCAAGTGGTCGTTCGCCTGCTGGATCATCGGTTTCTACCTGGCCTTCATGCCGCTGTACATGCTGGGCTTCATGGGCATGACCCGGCGCATGAACCAGTACGACAACCCGGCGTGGACGCCCTACCTGATTGCTGCCTTTGTCGGTGCGCTGTTCGTGCTCGCAGGCATCGTGCTGATGCTGGTGCAGATCTACGTCAGCGTCCGCGACCGCAAGCAGAACCAGGACATCACCGGCGACCCGTGGAATGCGCGCACGCTGGAATGGCAGACGCCTTCGCCGCCGCCGTTCTACAACTTCGCCGTGGTGCCCAAGGCCGACACCCTGGACGCTTTCCACGAAGCCAAGAAGCAAGGCCTGCCCAAGCCGCCCAAGCACTACGCGCCGATCCACATGCCGCGTAACACCGGTGTGCCGCTGATCCTCAACATCTGGATCCTGGCGCTGTGCTTCGCCTTGATCTGGCACATCTGGTGGCTGGCCGGTGCGAGCTTCGTGGCGATGATCGTCACCCTGATCGTGCGCTCCTACGACGAAGATGTGGATTACTACGTCAGCGCCGAAGAAGTGGCCGCCATCGAGAACCAACACCAGAACAAGCTCAAGCAGCACAGGGTGATTGCATGAACATCATGTCCAACGTCGGCGTAGACAACGCACAGGCGGCCGAGCACAGCCATGACGACCATGGCCACGACCAGGGCGGCATGAAGGTCTTCGGCATGTGGGTCTACCTCATGTCCGACCTGGTGCTGTTCGGCTCGCTGTTCGCCTCCTACGCGGTGCTCAGCAACGCGTATGCAGGCGGCCCGACCGGTGCGGAGCTGTTCTCGCTGCCGTTCGTGCTGGTGGAGACCTTCCTGCTGCTGGTGTCCAGCATCACTTACGGCCAGGCCGTACTGGCGATGCACCGCCAGGACAAGCGCGCAGTGCTCACCTGGCTGGGCGTGACCTTCGCACTCGGTGCCGGCTTCATCGGCATGGAAGTGTATGAGTTCAACCACCTCATCCACATTGGCGCCGGCCCCACCACCAGCGCCTACCTGTCCGCGTTCTTCGCGCTGGTTGGCACGCACGGCCTGCACGTGGCCAGCGGCCTGATCTGGATGGCGGTGGTGATGCACCAGGTGAAGCGTCGCGGGCTCACCCCGACCAACGTCACCCGCATCTCCTGCCTGAGCCTGTTCTGGCACTTCCTGGACCTGGTCTGGATCTGCGTCTTCACCTTTGTCTATCTGATTGGAGTGTTCTGAACATGTCCGACAACGACACCTCCCGCGCCGGCAGCGGACATGGCTCCACCAAGTCCTACCTGATCGGCTTCGTGATCTGCGCCGTGCTCACCGTCATCCCCTTCATGCTGGTGATGAACCCGACGCTGTCGCGGCCACTGACGATGGCCTTGCTGGTCGGCTTCGCCGTCGTGCAGATCATCGTGCAGCTGGTGTACTTCCTGCACATGAACCGCTCCTCGGAGGGCGGCTGGAACCTGGCCAGTTTTGTTTTCACCCTGGTCATTCTTTTCATCGTGGTAGCGCTCTCCATCTGGATCATCTGGAGCATGCACTTCCACATGATGGTCAACTGACGCACGCAACGGGCCGGCACACCATGCCGGCCCGTCGCATGCAGTTCGGCTGTCCGTCCTTCATCGACCATAGCCATGTCCCGCACCAACACCCCCGCCACCGGCCTCGCCGCACTGGCCCGCAAACTGCATCTGTCCACCATCGCGATAAGCGCCGCCACCCTGCTGCTGGTCGCCTGCGCCGCAAAACCAAAAGTGGATTTCTACGGCAAGGACATCGCCTGCGAAGCACTCGGCCAGCAATGGACGATGCCCGACAGCACAGGCGTAAGCCGCAGCCCAGCCGACCTCAACGGCAAAGTGACGTATTTGTTCTTCGGCTTCACCAGCTGCCCGGACGTCTGCCCCACCACCATGGTGGAGTTGAACCGCGTAAAGCACCTGATGGGCTCGGACGCCGACAAACTGCAGGTGATCTTCGTCACCGTGGACCCGGCCCGCGACACCCCAGCCGTTGCCGAGACTTATGTGAAAGCGTTTGACCCGACTGCGACAGCGCTGGTGGGTGACGATGCGCAACTGGCCGCAATGGCAGCATCGTTCAAAGCTTTCTACGACCGCGAAGAAGGCAAGCACCCCGGCGCCTATTCGATGAGCCACACCGCAGGCGGCTACGTATTCGATCGCCAAGGACGGCTGCGCCTGTTCGCGCCCTACGGTATGCCGGTGGAGCAGCTGTTCTCGGATGTGCAGCGACTAACGCTGGAGCCAACACGCCCCAACCCAGCAATCTGTGACACAACCGGATAGCCCCAAACCCACGCGATCCAAGCCCCTCTCCCGCCCGCGGGAGAGGGGTTGGGGTGAGGGCAGAACAAAACCCTCAAACTCAAACCTCCAAAACCCCAACCAAACTCAGCTGTGAGAACCAAAACCCCTCACCGCTCAACACACCCACCACCAACCTCCCCCCCCGCAACAAACGCCCCAACAGCCTCAACAAAACACCCAGGCGCAAAGTAAGACAGCAAATGCGCCCCACCCTCCACCGTACTGAAGCTCACCTCCCCAGCCTTCCCCAGCACAGCCGCATGCTTCACCGCCCCCGCATACGCCGTATTCGGATCCAGCGTCCCATGCACAACCAAGGTCCTCGGTAGCACCCCAGGCGACTCCCCAAACCAGGCATCCTTCGCATAAGCAGGCACAGGCGCCCCGACCAGAAACCCCGGGATCGCACTGACAAACAAGGCCCCAGCAGCCTCCTGCTCCACCAGCTCGCGGGTAAGCCCCGGCCGCGCATTGTTCTCCGACGCCGAGATCAACATCACCAGCGGCAACGAAGGCTGATTGTTACCGCCCTGCCCCATCCCCGCCATCGCCGTCTTCAGCTCCGCCACCGTCGCCAGCAACGCGGACGTATCGTCCACCGCCAGCCCATCCACGACGTCCGGAATACGCGCACGCAGCGCCGGGAAGTTCAGCAGCGAGCCCAGCAACCGGCGCAGATCACCACCCGGCACCTCGTCCTTCCACGGCGCCGTCGGCGCAGCGGCCAGCACACGCTGATAGACCGCCACCTTCTGCTCGCCCAGCACCGCACGCCCCACCGCATCCACCAGCGCCGTGCGCCGGCTCAGATCCCACTGCTCGGTGGTCTCCAGCGGCACCAGCCCGTCCAGGATCAAACCGTCCAGCGGCATCGGCGCCACCTGCAGCGCACGCAAGGCCAGCTGCGTGCCATACGACACCCCGTACAGATAGATCGGCCCATTGCCGCGATAGCGCGACATCAGCAGCGCAAGATCCTGCGCCGCCTCGGTCACCGAGAACGCCTGCGTGCGCGCCGCATCCGCATACATCGCACCAATACAGCCACCCCACTCGTCGCCGGCCAGCGCAACGCCATCGGCGCTGTCTGCCGCCTCCTGCACCGGGCAGATGCGCTCCGACCGGCCCACGCCACGGTGGTCCGGAATCACCAGGTCATAATCGGGAAATGCACGCCGGAAGGTCGCAACCACCGGATACAAGGACGCCCCGGACTCACCAGGCCCACCGGCCAACAGCCAAACCTCCCCGCGCCGCTCCACCGTCTCCGCAGGAAACCACCGCGCGAACAGCTTCAGCGAACCATCGCCCGGCGATTCATGCCGCAGCGGAACGTGGGTGGTGACACAAAGGCTGCCTTTCAGCGCAGGGGACGAATCCGCATCAGCGCACGCCACCGGCGCCTCGAAAGCCAGCTCCGCGCGCGCGGGAAGCGCTGCATGTAGTGCAGCCGCAAGAACAACAGATCGAAACATCGACTTTCATCCCCTGATGAGCAGGCGACAGGATGCCAGTGAGTTGGGGTGGCGGGAATGTCCATCGGTAATGGTTGATTGCGGGCTGAGCACGCCTATGTGCTGCCTGGTGTCGCTGAACTCTTACGGGCATCGGAAATAATTGCGGACTGGCCTTCCTTGATCGCGCTAAAACTCCCGACCTCGCTGGCCGACAAGGCCCAAGATTCCTTGGTCCAAGCGATAATCCACGCCAGAGACGCCCAACCGAATCAGCCGGAGAGCAACATGCGGTTTGTTTACCTACTTCTCTGCATCGCAGGCACCGCCCTGCCCCTTGCCCAGTTTGTGCCATGGCTATCCGCCAACGGCCTCAATGTGCCGCTGCTGTTCCAGCAGGCGACTTCCAGCAACATTGCAGCTTTTGCTTGGGCGGATGTCCTCATTTCGGGGCTTGCGACCATCTCACTCATTTGTTCCGAAGGAGGTAGGCTGGGGATGCGTCGCTTGTGGTTTCCGCTGTCCAGTATCGTGATTGGTCCGTCCCTGGCACTACCTCTTTTTCTTTATCTCAGAGAATTGCATCTCGCAGAAATGAAGAAAGAGACCTTATAGCGCGATAGCCGGAGATTAGCGCTGCAACCACCAGCCCAACTCATTGAACCATTCGGTTGGACTACAAATGTTCTCGAAAGCACATGGCGGGCGTCGAATCCAAAAACAAGACAGGAAGCATGCGGAAACGTAAGAGCACCTTGTAGCAACGCACTCAGACCAATGTCTGCTTCCGACCCATAGCGGCCATTGGTGCGGCCCCGAGCCTAGCGCTGGGTCAGGTCATACATTGGCTTGTTAGCCGGACCCAGCCGCCCTAAGATCGGGCTGAATCAAGGGGAAAGCCCGCCTACGGTGCTTTGTGGATACGTCGTATAACCGGACCCATGGGTCCGTCTATTAGGTAGTTAGCACTCAAGGGGACAGTCGTGGCATCTACATCAAAGGAAGAGCTGAACAGTTCGGTGGGAACAGAGATTCTTGTTCCATGCATCAAGTGCTCAGGAAGGACCGCGCACGACGTTGTTGCCTCTGTGGATCAATCTGGCTATGCGGAAGAAGTCGACATTAGCTGGGATGAGAAACACCAAATTATTCGGTGCAAAGGATGCAAAACACTCTCATTTAGAAGCATGTCGTCAAACTCTGAAGATTACTACCAGGTTGGCGAAAATGAGTGGGAGCATGACATAAACGAAAAGCTCTACCCTTCGCGCATCGAGGGCATGAAAGATCTAGGGCATGACGTTGTTTACTTGCCATCTGATTTGCGGAGGGTCTATGCCGAGACCACTCAAGCACTTAACAATGACTCTCCTGTGCTAGCCGGTATCGGTCTTAGGGCGCTAGTCGAAACCGTGTGCAAAGAAAAGAGTGCACTGGGGAAAGATCTTTACGAAAAGATCAACGATCTTGCAGCTAAGCACGTGCTAACCCCATCTGGGGCCGAAATTCTGCACAAGGTCAGAACACTAGGGAACAAGGCGGCTCATGAGGTAAAGCCTCACACGCCAAGACAGCTTTCACTCGCAATGAGTGTAGTTGAGCACATGCTCAAAGATGTCTACATTCTTCCCAGGCTCGTGGAGAACGAGTTCTAGTTCACGAGTGCTAACAATTCATTCAAGCCGACGCTACTACGCGGCACGATTTAACTCAGGCGTTAGCCCTAAAGGAACCAACCGATGTCTGACAAACAGTGGAAAACCTACGAAGAAGTTGCCACATATCTACTCAACAAATTCGCAAGTCACTTTGGAGTTGGGCGGGTAGAAGGGAAGCAGTTAGTGCCTGGCATCAGCGGAACGGAGTGGGAAATCGACGCAAAGGGCTGCTCTGATGATGGGGCTCACTTCATCATTGTCGAATGCAAACGCTACACCAAAAGCGGGGTTAGTCAGGCCATTGCTGCAGGCTTGGCTTGGAGCATCCAAGATTCGGGCGCATCCGGCGGGATTCTCGTAACTCCAATAGGGCTGCAAGAAGGCGCAAAAAAGGTCGCTGCAAAGGCGGGAATTCATGAGGTCTTACTGAAGCAAGACGCTACAACAACGGACTATGTTTTAGAGTTTCTCAACCAGGTCTGCCTTGGTTTCTCTGATACGGTTAATGTGAGTATTGCGGAAAAGTTAACCATTACGGTAAAAGACAATGATGGCAATATCCTCGAAGAAAGGGCCATTTAGGGCTAGCAATTCGTTCAAGCCGACGCCGCTTCGCGGCGCGGCTTAATTCCAGAGTTGAAGGTCCGCTACTGGCCGAAAGAGGGCGTCGCTGAAAGAAGATAAGGGGAATTTGCTGGAAGAAAGTCGCGCGGTACTGTTCCCACATCGACGGATGACCGAAACGTTGGGCGAGGTAAGTAAATGTACGAAAGCACACTTGCGGGCGCGTTCTTTTACCTGTGGGGCGCGCACGATTATCAACAACGCCGCGTTGGCAGGAATGCCATAGTCCTCAATGCTCAAAACCCGTTGGACAATCTACTTGGCGACCTCGTTGGTAAGACCGATTCGGGCCGGTGGTTCCTTGCAGAGTTAAAGAGATTGGAATCCGGATTCCCGCAGGAGCTGATAGCAAAGCCACACAGGGCCAACTTCCTCCAGTGGCTTGCCTCCTCAACGACCGATTCTCAGGTTTCGAGTCGCGCGCACTTTGCCGTGTGGGCACACAATAACAACTTCCGGGTTTCGGAGTACGCAGCAACGGCCGACCCTGCACTCTTTGTGCCAACGTCCACGAACTTGATGCGAGCAGTCGCTATTGGGTTCCGGGATTTTTATGATGAGGTCAACATCAGAACGCGAAGCAAACATCCCGCGTGTTCGCAGATCTTGTCTCATGGGTTGGGCGTGTCTGGCCCTGCCATGATGAATTACATCAAGAATCTGATTCGTCACCACAAAGACTCGATTAATGCGCAGGAAGAGTCTCTGCTGATCTTCGCAAATGTTCCCCCAAGCGGACCAGCGAAATTCTTTTGTGGGAGCAGCTTCAATGGGCTTTGGCTCGAGCTTGAACACATGAGAGATCTGTCAGCGAAGAATCGACCAGCGCCTTAGCGATCGCGCTGACTTTCCGCTCCTAGCCGTATGGCGTCACGGGACCCATAGCGGACGTCAGCTGTCCAGGAAGGGTTAGACGATTCATAACCTGCTCCCTTGGCTGGCAAAGTCTGCGTGGTGCGGCCTAAGCCACACAGACTATGCATTCTTGGGTTGGAAAAGATTCTTGCGCCAATTAGAACTTCTCTTTTATATCAACAATTTAACTCTTCTTGATCTAGCAATCTGCGGCTAGTCTCATTTACTGAGATCATTTCTCACTAAAATGCGAGGAGACACAGTGGGGGAATTCAAATGGATCATGAGTATGTAGTGCTCGGTGGTGTGAACCGAGCCCAGATTGGTAAGTATTTGGCTAGAACGGCCTCCATCGTTTCAGGCCTGTTGGTTTGGGCTCTTCTCCAAGCAGTTGATATTGCCAAGGGCTTGGGTCTCAGCGCGAACTTGCCGCCCGTTGTTCTCTCCTTGCTCGGTGCAGGGACCGTGTATGCAGCTCTCTATCTGATCTTTCGTCGATGGATCTGGCGCGTTCCGGTCGTCATGCGTTGGTTAAAGGTCGCCGATCTTTCGGGCACCTGGGCCTGCGAAGGCCAACCTTTTTCACGCTCCGATTCACTTGCCGTTGATTGGCACGGGACGATGACGATTACGCAAGATTGGGACAAAGTACGCATCCACCTCGATGCCGGCCTGTCAAAGTCCAATAGTGATGTTGCTGGAGTAGCGTGCGACCCGGTCGAAGGGTTTGTTCTGGTGTACAGCTATCGCAATGAGCCAAAAGCTGGACAAACCGAGCTTAGCTCTCATCGTGGCTTTGCAAAGATTGTGTTTGCCAAAGACCTGCGAAGTGGCAGTGGGGACTACTTCACCGGCGATGGCCGCCACTCATCGGGTACCCTCGCCCTCAGGAGGAACTAATGACAAAGAATATTGATGAGCGTATCTCCGCACTGAAATCAAGGCGCCGCGGCGATGATCGGTTGCAGCTTCTAGTGCAAGATGAAGCCGCACTTGCGCAGTACCTGGCGAAGATTGCGCGCCAAGAGCCCTGGGAAACTAAGGCATCTAACAAGCCCCATACGCGCTACGCGCTGGGTGCAATGCAAGAGGTCGACGCAGATTACACGCGAATCAGTACAGAGACGGCCATGCGCGTTGCGAATCAGCTAAAGAAGCGTATTGACGGATTCAGTTTGGAGTTCCGTCTTCAAGGTTCGGTCGCGCTCAACGTGCACATTCGAGGGGTCAGCGATGTCGACCTGCTGACACTGATCACGGACCAGTTCTATAACTATGATACCTACGGCATTCGCGCGCTAGCTGGTGCCTACAATCCTTCCTCCAGAACTTCACTCCAAGAGCTGACCGCGCTCAGAAACGAAGAGGAGCCGGCTCTACGCAAGGCGTTTCCGGCCGCGATTGTCGATACCTCTGGAAGCAAAGCAATCAAAATATCAGGAGGCTCACTTGCTCGATCAGTCGACGTTGTGCCTTCGCATTGGTATGAGACTGCCGCCTATCAAAGGACTGGCGAACTGCATGATCGCGGGGTCATCATCTTGGACAAGAGAGCCAATTCCACACTGACCAATTATCCGTTCAAGCACATCAAAGAAGTATCGGATCGGGACACACTTGCTTTCGGTTCACTTAGGAAGGCTATCCGATTGGTCAAGAACATCAAAGCTGATGCGGATAGCGACATCGCACTGCCCAGTTTTGATCTCGCCGCAGTGATGTTTCATGCCGACATTGCTGCGCTCCGAGCAGGTTACGCTTATGAGCTCGCCATCCTGGCGGAAACTCAGCGCCACCTCGACTACCTCTATCGGAATCCCCAGGACGCCAAGCTATTGGATGTACCCGATGGCACGCGACGTATTTTTGACAGCAAGGAAAAATTTGATGCTTTGCTGATCCTTTCAAATGAACTAGACAAGTTGCTCGAAGCCGTCGCCAACGAAAATAGCTTGGGCCTTCCCGTTAGCAACCACCAAGATCGCCGACAGCTAGTCAATGCACTTCGCTTTTGATTGCGATGCCGCAGTTCCGTCAGTGTTCGTCGGTGTGAGTTCGAATATGTGTGGCTCTATGGTAGCTACCGATGCTTAGCCCGCTCAGTGGGGTATCCATTTCAGTCAGTGCTATTCACCTCGATTACAAATGCAGCCGTGTCAGCGAAGTGGAAGAGATGCGAGGTAGCTTTGAAGGCGCTAGGTGAGGCGATAGAATACATGGTGCTGGACTGAGGAGCGCTGAGTATGGCCCGTCACACGATATCGCTTTTTATGTGGGGCTATCAGCCTCACTTCCGTGCAACTGTCCAGCATGTCGCGTGCGAGGTCCTGAAGTTGCTCGGCGCACCTGTAGAAGCGCAGGTATTGCTGGTTGGCGTGCGCCGGCCAGAGAGCAGTAATATCAATGCTGTCTGTGTGGAGCCTGAAGATGGGCAGTGGCCACTAAGTATCTTCAATGGAGTTGCTGATCGCGTAGAAGACAACTACTCAAATCACCGACTTCAGAAGGTTTTCTACAGTGACGAAGCTAGCATGCGCGACAAGCCGGAATGGATGCGGCGCGATGCGGTTACAGCATCGGTGCGGACGGCACTTGAGCCGTATGATAAAGCTCACGAAGTCATCTCGTTCGTCGGAAGTGCAAGGCCCGTGGAAGACTTCTACGTTGCAACTGCAATTCAAGTTCCGGCCGCCATTTTTCGCAAGTTTCCGCCATTGAAAGAGAACATCCCGAAAGGTGAATTTGATCGGGGCCGTGGTCCACGTAGCCTGATACATGCTGCGATATCGGTCGTATTGGAGGAGGCTAGTGGCGCGCTACAGGAACAAGATCCTGGCCGAAATCTTCTTGGAAAGATGAGGAATGCTGACGAGATTGCACGTCTTTCAGCAAGATCGTTCATGCATTCACCGGGGCGCGCTATATCCTCCCACTATGTGGACTCAGATCTTTTTGAGCGCCTCAACTTGATATCGTCGTTACTCTATGAAGGAGACAGGGGCGTAGGGCGAATACTGCTCGCTGATCCCAATCATTCCGATATAGAGCATTTACTTCTGTTCCGGCATCCAGTTAAGCTAAGCGACTCCCGGTGGACTCGGAAGGTGCTTCAACTGGCCGGACCCGAAGCCGCATTAGTCGCCGATGCGAAGTTCGTGTATGGACTTGGAAGACTACGGCCGTCTCGTGATCCAGACGATGAAACGATCTTCACGGTTGACTTTCTCGATCACTACACCTGGATTCTGCGGTGCGGAGACCGCGTCCTGCTGAGGAGCTCGTACGGAATGCCCGTCCTCCCCAGTGAGCTAGTCGACAAGCGAGCGTTCCTTTTTAACTTGGCCACAATTTTCCAATCCTCAACCGGTGATTCGCGAGAGTATTTCTGGACGCTCTTCAACGCCGCCGCGCATCATGGATTGGGTAGCATGATTGTCGTTGCAGAAGATGCCGAGGCAGAGGCTTCTCGCCTGGAAGTCCAAGGGACTAGGATTGAGCCTACGAAGCTATCTGCAGAGCTTCTGCGCCAAGCCAGCTCCATTGACGGGTCGATCTTGATCGATCCACTCGGTTACTGCCACGCCATTGGCGTAATTCTTGACGGCGTGGCCAATGATCGCTGCTTGCCCTCAAGGGGTTCTCGATTCAACTCGGCAGTTCGCTACGTTCGCTCTCAAAGCGCACGCAGGCTCGCAATCGTTGTGTCAGAGGACCGGACTGTTGATATCGTCCCTGCTATCAGGCCTATACAAAGTCGAAAGGAGATCGAAGACCATGTAAGAGCACTCGCATCTGCCTCAGCTGATAACTATCACGCTTCGATGAACTGGCTCTATGATCGTCGGCTCTTTCTAAGTGCTCAGCAGTGCTCGGAAATCAATAAGTCCCTTGCAATACTCGATGCTCTGCCGCTGGATATGGGGGAGATTCGCTTCTTACGAGACTCCTTCGAAGTTGATCCGGATTTTGATGAAGCGTACGTGCTCGACTGAGCTAGATGCTTCCGGGATACGCAAAAGGCTGTATGTACGGGTTTAGGTCCACTTCTGGAATTCAATGATTTCCGCCCCATCATCCGCTTCCGGCCGAAAGCTGTCGGAGGAGCAAAAGTAGGCTACTGCCAAGAGCATCAAGAATAGAGCAGCGTTTCTCTGCTCACCACTGTTCAATCAAAGCCCACCAAACCGCCTCCGATACTCCCCCGGCGACAACCCCACAATCCGGCTGAACACCTTCCGGAATGAGCCCGGGTCGCTGTAACCCACGTCCCAGGCAATCCGCTCCAGCGGCACGTTACTGGTCTGCAGCATCTCCCGAGCGCGGGCCACGCGTACGCGCTGGCAGTATTCGGTGGCGGTCATGCCGGTGGCCTTCTGGAAGCGGCGCAGGAAGGTGCGCTCTTCCAGCCCTGCACGTTGTGCGAGCTCGGCGGATGCAACCTGCTTGGCGTGGGTGTCGTGCAGCCATTGCTGCACGGCCAGCACTGCGGCGTCGCCGTGCGTCATGCGTGGCGAGAAACTGCTGTAGTAGCGCTGTTGGCGGCCGGGTGGATCGATCAACAGCGTGCGTGCGACATCCAGCATCACCGCGGCGCCGAGGTAACGGTCCACCAGCCGCAGGCCGAGGTCGGTCCAGGCCATGGCGCCGCCTGCGCTGAAGATGTCGCCGCCGTCGATGAGCATCTGGTCCACATCCAGCGTCACGTCCGGAAAGCGTGCGGCCAGCAGTTCGGCGTATTGCCAGTTGGTGGTGATGGTGCGGCCGGCCAAGCGCCCGGTTTCGGCCAGCAGGAATGCGCCGGCGCAGACGGATGCGAGCGTGGTGCCGTCGTCGTGCAATACGCGCAGCCAGCCCAGATAGGGCGCGGCAGCTTCGGTGGAAATAGGCGCCTGCATGCTGGGCGGCAGGATCATTACCTGTGGTGTGCCGCTTGGCGGCTGGCTTGAGCTGTAGACGGCCTGCGGCGCTTGGCCGGGCGCTTCGATGCGCCAATGCGTGACCTGCAGTTCGGGGGCGGCGGGTGCTGCGCGTTCACTGGCGAGCCGGACGGCCAGGGCGAACAGATCAGTCAGGCCGAGCACCGCCGCCAGCTGCGCGCCGGGATACAGCAAGATTCCCACTTGGATGTGACCGTCGGTGCGCATCTGTCGGTACAGCCCTCAAGAATGTCGGTAGCGCCTCTTCGTGGTGGCAGGCCGGTCGCGGAGACTTCTCCCACACCATTCAACCACCCATCAGGGAGCCGTACATGAGCAAGCGCGCCATTATCGTCGTCGATCTTCAGAATGAATACCTTGCCACCGGCAAGCTGCCCTTGGTGGGCATTGACGCCGCCACCGCCAATGCGCTGCGTGTGATTTCCGATGCGCGGACCAAGGGCGTACCGGTACTGCATGTCCGCCATGAATCCGCCAGCAGTGATGCACCGATCTTCGTGCCGGGCTCGGACGGGGTGCGGATCATGGCCGCTGTCGCGCCCATCGGCGATGAGCCGGTGATCGTCAAGAACCACGTCAATTCGTTCCGCGATACCGATCTGAAGCAGCAACTTGAGGCGCGCGGTATCGAGGACGTGGTGGTGATTGGTGCGATGAGCCATATGTGCGTGGATGCAGTGGTGCGTGCGTCGGCCGATATGGGCTATGCGGTCACCGTGCTGCACGACGCCTGCGCTACGCGTGACCTGGCGTTCAACGGCGTTGTGGCGCCGGCTGCGCAGGTGCATGCAGCGATAATGGCGTCGTTTGAGTTTGGGTATGGGCGGGTTGTTGCTACGGATGCGTATCTGGCTGGTTGATGGTCAGCAACAACAGACGAACTAACGCGCAGTGCTTCGTTGTCGAATACCCGGCAACGTGTGCCTTCCCGCTCGATAGATAGGAATCGTCTGGAAAGAAAATTGACCCTGTCCAACCGCCTTTAGACTTGTTACCTGACGTCCAAGGAGGACCGATGGATGGCAAGAACATGGATTGTGGTGGGCGATGCCACCACGGGCGGCGGCAGTGTAATTACCGGCTCGCCTGCAACGGATATTGAAGGCAAGCCGGTCGCACGCATCGGCGACAAAGCCACCTGCCCCACCCTGCACAAGGGCATCTTTCCGATCATCACCGGTGACGCCAGCATCGTCATCGATGGTCAGCCCGTGGCACGCCAAGGCGATAGCCTCGCTTGCGGCTGCCGCCTGTTGGCTGGGAAGCAGAACCTGGTTTACGTGGACCAAGGGGTCTCCTCGGCAAGCGCGGCGGGTCCACTGCCACTTGCGGCAACCAGCGTTCTGCGGGCGACGCCTACATCAGCAAGCAAGAGCTTTGCCCAGGCGTCGGCTCCACAGGCCGAAGACCTGACCCTGCACTACCACTACAACGATCTGGACCAGACACCGGTACGCGGTGCGAGCTATCGGGTGATGCTGGCCGACGACAGTATTCGCTCAGGCAACTTGAACGATGCCGGCAAGGCCGTGCTGGGCAATGTCTCTGTCGGTCCCATCCAGGTGCTCTACCAGCACGATCTGGATGACAGCGACAACGCTGACATCCTCAGCGCAAGGGAGCAGATCAAGCAGGCGCTGGATGCAATCGTTGCACAGACGAGAACGGACTTCGCCGCTGAGTGGACGCAGTGGAACGATTCCGGATACTTCACGCGCGCCGCGCTGAAACTTGGCAACCAAGGTCTCGGCGCAGTTCAAGGCGGGTGGGACTATGTGAGCGGGACGGCTGAGGCCGTCTGGCAGCTGGCGGTTCTCTACTACAAGACCGACGCCGAGCTACGTGAATGGAAGATGCTGTTGCTGACCGGTGACCGCGCTGGCCTTGATCGCAAGATTGCTGAGTACCGCGCTCAAGGCAAGCAGGTCATGGCAGCCGCCAGTGAAATGAAGGAGATGTTCAACCTGCTGATCGATGACCCTGCAATCGTCAGCATGCTGCCCCAGTTCGCCGAGGACTGGTGGGCAGCCATCCCGCCGGATGAAGCCGAAAACCTCAAATCCCGGTTTGGCAGCCAGATTGCCATCGACATGTTGGTTTCGGTGGTGCTTGCAGCCGTCACCATCGAAGCAGGTGGTGCCGGCGGAATAGGCTATGCCGCGGCGAAGGCCGGCACGATGGCCGCCCGCGTCGGCCAGAAACTGTTCATGCTGCTGGAGAAACTTGAGGATGCTTTCAAGGCGCTGACCAAAGCGCTACGCGCTCGCAAACGGCGACAGGCCGACAGCAATCGCCAGCCCGACGCAAAGCGTGAAGTAGTCACAGTAGTGACGCCCAAGCGAATGCCGGAGAAGAAGCTTCCGTGCTTCAGCACGCAAAAGCTACCTGCGGACAAGTACCCTGAGATGGATAGGCAGTTGCAGGGGCAGCAGCAAGGCCTGAACGACATGACCGTGCAGGAGTATCTGGATGGGCGGGCTGCATTTGACCCCAATAACAGGGATCAAAAGGTTGCGAGAGCGGCTCGAAGAGCCTACGCCCGCGATCTCACGTCAGAGAGATCCAAGCATCACACATCTCAGGGCACTCCACCGGTTGAGGCGAGACGGCTGGCCAAAGCAGAGACCGCGGAAACCATGAAGACCCTCAACGCCTTGCACAATCCCGATATGGTCGCTGGTGGAAAGGACATAATTGCGGACTTTGGAGACGGTGAGGTCAACACCACCATTGGCAGGCAGTGGAGCCAGAAGAAGAAGGACGAAGTCTCACGGATACAACAGCTCGACCAAGCCGCCAATGAAGTCCCTCACGCAGAGCGGGCCAGCAGTAAGATGAACGGGAAAATGGAGCGCTGCAAATAATGAGCCCGATACTGGATGAGAGCTTCGACTACTTCTATAACCACGAAGGTTTTGGGCCGCAGATAGACAGCACGCCCGTGCCAGAATCCATCGTGGAGGCATATCGTGGCAAGTTGCCCGACGCACTGCTGGCCTACTGGAAGGCGATGGGCTGGGCTGGCTTTGGTAATGGATTGCTGTGGTTGGTGGACCCGCGCGAATACGCTGACGTTCTCAATGCATGGATACACGCGACCGATTTCTACAGCAAAGATCGGTATCACGTATTCGCCAGGGGAGCATTGGGCGAATTACACGTTTGGGGCGAGCGCACTGGTCCAAGCCTGCATATCAATGCGCCGTACTCAATGATCTTCCCTTCAGACAAGTCTGCTGACATGGCACGAGGTGAAGCCGATCTGTTGCTTCAAACCTGGTTGATCGTGTGTGAAAAGGAAGCGTTCGATATGGAAGACGACGGCGACAAGCCACTCTTTGAGCGCGCCGTAAAGCTGCTCGGCCGCCCAGGTCCGGACGAGATGTTTGGCTTTGTTCCTGCGCTGGCTTTAGGCGGACCATGCCGCTTAGACCACCTGCAAAAGGTCAATGCAGTCGAGCATCTGATGTTCCTGGCGCAGGTCCACCCGCCTCGAGTGATGCTGGACATCGTGAAAGAGGCAAAGACTCGCGGACTTATGTAGAGCCGGCGCGGGCGACTTGGCTGAACTTGCTGGCGCTTCAGCCCATCCCAACTTGACCGTGCCAATTCCTTCGACCGCAGGGCGCCAACCTGAAAGCCGAGGCAACATCACAGCGCACCCCAAATGAAGCCCACGCAATTTCCAGACGATAGGTTCAACTACTTCTACAACAACGAAGGGTTCGGCCCACAGATCGACAGCGAAGCTGTGCCGACCTCAGTCGTTGAAGCCTATCGAGGAAGGCTGCCCGACGCGCTGCTTACCTACTGGGGAAAACTTGGCTGGGGCGGGTACGGCAATGGACTGCTCTGGCTTGTGGATCCCGGGAAATATGCGGGGGTACTGCGCGCCTGGATCCACGGCACCGAGCTGTACAGCAAGGATCGTTATTATGTCTTTGCCTACAGCGCATTCGGCGATATTTATGCTTGGGGAGAGCGCACTGGACAAAGCATCCTTATCAACGCTCCAAGTTCTTGCATTTTCCCAACTGACAGCTCGGAAAAGATTGCGCTGGGGAAAGCCGACTCCATGCTAAGAAGCTGGTTTTCCTCTCGGGACAAGAAACAGCTCGACGAGGAAGACGTGGATAACAAGCCACTCTTCGATCGCGCGGTGAAGCTGCTCGGCCGTCCCGGCCCAGACGAAATGTTTGGCTTTGTGCCCGCGCTGGCCTTAGGAGGGCCGCGGCGCTTGGACCACTTGCGGAAGCTCAATGCGGTAGAGCATCTGATATTCCTTGCGCAGGTCCACCCGCCTCGAGTGATGCTGGACATCGTGAAAGAGGCGAAGGCTCGCGGACTTATGTAGAAGCCTGTCATTGCACGAGAGCACGTCGCCGGTGCAGAGCGCGTCAGCCTAACTGTTCGGGCGCGCTGAGCAGTTCTGACAATGGCGTTCAGGTGCGTTCGTCTGGTACAACGCGGCACGGCGTTGCGGAGCAACGCTGGCCCGAACTACTGGACTTACACAATGCGATTCAAACCATCTCACTTGGCTCCCCTTCTTCTGCTGGGCGTTGCTGCGCCGGCTTTTGCCCAGACGACCATCTGCAAGATCGAGGGTGATTCGATTGGTCCGGAGTTGATCTCCTGGGACACCAAAACGCAGCGGGCGCAGGTGAAACTGCTGGGCGAGGACTTGCAGGGGAAGATGACCTGGAAGCGGAAGCATGATGATCTTGGTGACAAGGTCAATCTGAGCTTTACGCCTGCTGACCCGCTGTTTGGGGATGAGTATGAGTTTGTGGTGTTCCCTACCGAGAGCGGGCATCGGGTGATGGGGGTTGGGTACAAGTACTACAACGGGGTGAAGTATTTGAATATCAGCCAGGGGAACTATGTGGCTGTTTGTAGTTCGTTGTAGGTCTGAAGCTGGTTGTTTGGTTTTGTGGGAGCTGCGTTAGCTGCGAAGCTGGGGATGTTTGAGGTGTTGGTTTATTGCGAAGGGCACCCCTCCCCGGCCCTCCCCTGCGCTTTGCGCAAGGGAGGGGTTGAGCTGGCTTCGCTTTTAGCTGCTGGTTTGCTGGTTGGCTCTTTTTTTGTGGGAGCTGCTTTAGCTGCGAAGCTGGGGGTGCTTGATCTGCTGGATTACTGCTAAGAGCCCCCCTCCCCAACCCTCCCCTGCGCGGTGCGCAAGGGAGGGGGCTGAGCTGGCTTCGCTTGGTTCTTCTGCTTGCTTGTTTGCGCTTGCTTGCTGCGTTAGCACAGCATGATTACGGAATGGCGAAGGCTCTACGCCTTCCATCTAACGTGATGCATTGCTGCCAGCACCCGCATCCTCTCGGTTATGCTACGGCACCCATTCCGGCAAGGACGTACCGTGACCATTGGCGAATACACGCAGGTTTATCGTGGCAAGAAAGTCGTTGACTTCAAGATGGGTGGCTCGGCGGTAGCCGGCGATGTCGCTTACCGCTTGATGCAGGAATACGACAGCGACGAGAGCCAGGAGGAACTGCTGGCCAACTTCTTCGAGCAGGTTGATCCAAAGTCGATTGAAGTGCTGGTCATCGGGGCATGGGATGAGGCTTCCAGCGATGGCCCGCAGGGCCTGATCGATGGGCTGATTGCGCGCCGTGCCGAGCTGGGCAACCTGAAGGCGCTGTTCGTGGGCGACATGACCTACGAAGACTGCGAGATGTCGTGGATCAACCAGATCTCCTACAACCCGCTGCTGGAAGCCTTCCCGCGCCTGGAGTCGCTGCGTATCCGTGGCACCTCCGAACTTGAGTTGCAGCCCTTCACGCACGCGTCGCTGCAGGAACTGGCGATCGAGAGCGGTGGCCTGCCGAACGAGATCGTCATTGCCATCGCCAACTCCACGCTGCCGGCCCTGCGCCATCTTGAGCTGTGGCTTGGCGATGATGGCTATGGCTTCGATGGCGATGTGGCGGTCTACCAGCGCCTGTTGTTGGCGATCGGGCCGGAGCGTCTGCACTACCTGGGCCTGCGCAACGCCATGATCAGCGACGAGCTGGCGGTTTGGCTGGCCGGTGAGCCGTGGTTGGGCACGCTGCAGACACTGGACCTGTCGCTGGGCACCATCGGCGATGTCGGCGCGCAGGCGCTGTGCGAGAGCCAGAACTTGGGCAGCCTGCAGCGCATCGACCTGAGCCACCACTACATTTCCGCCGCCTGGCAGCAGAAGCTGCAGGCGCTGCCGTGCACGGTGGTGCTGGACGATCCGGAAGAAGAAGACGACGGCGACCGCTACGTGGCGGTGTCCGAGTAAGGCGAAGATGGCCAATTGGCTGTTGATCGGCCCGCGCGGCAGCCGCCGTATCGGGTGGCTGCAGCGTGCCCTGCACGATCAGGGCGCGCCTGCCACGCATGTGTTCGATTACGAAACCCTGCTCGCCGAGCCTGCGCGCTTGCTTGAGGCACTCGCGCAGACGCCCGGTGCCATCGTCAAGCTGGATTCACCCGGCGAAGCGCCTGCGCTGCATCAGGCCTTGGTGCTGCGTGGCTGGGAGTTGTCTGGCGCTGCGGGTGATGCGCCTTTGCCTGCCGCGCATGGCGAGCTGGTGCATCAGCAGTTCTGGTATGCCGGCTTTGCCGATGTGCTGGCGTCGCTTCCGGCAGGGCCGCATTACCTCAATGCACCGGCCGATCTTGCCTGCATGTCGGACAAGCTCTGCTGCCAGCACCTGCTGGCCGATGCAGGCGTGGCGGTGCCGCCCTTGTTCGGTGCGATCAGCGGCTACGAGGATATGTGCGCGCGGCTGCAAGATGCGGCCTGCGAGCGCGTCTTCATCAAGGCCCGCTACGGTTCTTCCGGCGCGGGCGTACTGGCTTACGCGCGCAACCGCGATGGACGCGAGGTGGCCTATGGCTCGGCGGAGCTGGTCGAACAGGACGGCCGCTGGCGGGTGTTCAATTCGCTGCGCCAGCGTCGTTACGACCGGCACGGCGATATCGCGCGATTGGTGGACCTGCTGGCCGAGCAGGGCGCCTACATCGAGCGCTGGATTCCCAAGCCAACCGTACCGGGCAGCGATGGCCGCCGCTATGACGTGCGCGTGGTCGCACTCGATGGCCAGCCACGGCAGCGAGTGGCGCGGATGAGCGCGGGCGCGCTGACCAACCTGCACCTGGGTAATGCCCGCACGCAACTGGAAGCACTGCTGGATGCCGACGCCATCAGCCATCTGCAAGCTGCCTCGGTGAAGGCCGCGGCTGCATTCCCCGCCAGCCGCATGATCGGCTTCGACCTGATCGTGCGCGGCACGCGTAGCTGGGTGCTGGAAGCCAATGGCTTCGGCGACCTGCTACTGGACCTGCGCCATGACGGGCGCACCACCTACGAAGACCAGGCGCTGTTGGCGCCTGCGCGTTCTGCCATCAACGAGTACGCCCATGCTTGAGACCCGCTTGCCCGACATGCACCGCATCGTCGGCAGCCATGACGTGGTGATGATCACCCTGGACGCCCTGCGCTTCGATGCGGCCCAGCGCTGCTTCGAGCGCGGCGAGCTGCCGGTGCTTGCGCCGCACCTGCCGGCCGATGGCTGGGAGCTGCGGCATACGCCGGGCAGCTTCACCTATGCGGCGCACTCGGCGTTCTTTGCCGGCTTCCTGCCTACGCCTGCGCAGCCGGGCCCGCATCCGCGCCTGTTCGCACTGGAGTTTGAGGGCAGCGAGACCATCGTGCCGGAGACCTTCGTATTCTCCGGCCGTGCCGACATCGTCGGCGGCTTCCGTGACCAGGGCTACCGCAGCATCTGCATTGGCGGCGTTGGCTTCTTCAACCGCCGCAATGCGCTGGGCTCGCAACTGCCGGGCCTGTTCGAGGAAAGCCACTGGCAGCCCGAGCTCGGCGTGACCGCGATCGACTCCACCGAGCGCCAGGTAGCACTGGCCTGCGAGCGCCTGGAGGCAGCGGGCGAGCAGCGCTGTTTCCTTTTCATCAATGTCTCGGCCATCCACCAACCGAACCGGCATTACCTGCCCGGCTGCGACGCGGATGGACTGGACAGCCACTGCGCCGCGCTGCGCTACGTTGATGGCGAGTTGGCGGCGTTGTTCGCGGCCTTGCGTGCGCGTGGGCCAGCCTTCGTGATCATCTGTTCCGACCACGGCACCGCTTACGGCGAGGATGGCTTCCGCGGCCACCGTCTCGCCCACGAGACGGTGATGAACGTCCCCTATGCGCATTTTGTGTTGAGCCCATGACCGCCCATCGTTTGTCAGAGCTGCTGCGGCTCGAGCCCTACCAGGCCTATTCCTACTCCTACCCGCACAAGTCCGCGTACCGGCCGATCACCCAGCCGCCGCTGCTTGCCGATGCCTGGGCAAGTGAGCCGCGTGATGCGCTGTTCCTGTACCTGCATGTGCCGTTCTGCAGCTACCGCTGCGGCTTCTGCAATCTGTTCGCAATGGCGCGGCCGGCGCCGGCACAGGTGGAAGCCTATCTGGCGCAGATGGAGAAGCAGTTGCGGGTAACCGCCGACGCCTTGGGCGAGCACCGCTTCGTGCGCTTCGCGCTGGGCGGCGGCACGCCTACCTATCTGGATGCGCCGCAGCTGCAGCGGCTGTTCGACTTCGTGCAGCGCCACGCCAACATCGACCTGCATTCGATTCCTGCTGGCATCGAGGTGTCGCCGGAAACCGTGGACGCGGCGAAGATGAAGATCTGCCGCGACGCCGGCATTGATCGCGTCAGCATGGGCATCCAGAGCTTCAGTGATGCGGAAGTGCGCTCGCTGGTGCGTCCGCAGCAACGCGTGGTGGTCGAGGAAGCCATCGCGCAGATTCGTGCGGCGGGCATTCCAACGCTCAATTTGGATTTGATCTACGGCATTGCCGGGCAGACCGTGGCCAGCTTCCTGACTTCCATCGACAGCGCCCTCGCATTCCAGCCGGAAGAGCTCTACCTCTACCCGCTGTACGTGCGCCCGCATACCGGGTTGGACCGCATCGGTGCGAAGGAAGGCGGCAAGCGCTCTTTCGTCATTCATCCCGAATCGGTGGACAACCGCCTGGCCCTGTATGAAGCCGGCCGCGAGCGTCTTCTTGCCGCGGGCTATGTGCAGGTCTCGATGCGCATGTTCCGCGCAGCGAACGCGCCAGATTCCGGTGGACCGGCGTATTGCTGCCAAAGCGACGGCATGGTCGGCATCGGCTGCGGCGCCCGCTCGTATACCAGCGGCCTGCACTACTCCAGCGAATACGGCGTCAGCCGCCGCTCGGTGGCGGATATTCTTGCGCATTACCTGGAACGCGATGAGGCCTCTTTCGCCCGCATCGATTACGGCGTGCGGCTGGATGAGGACGAGCGCCGTCGCCGCTTCGTCATCCAGTCACTGCTGGCGCAGCCGGGCTTGGATCTTGCGCAATACCGTGAGCGCTTCGGCACGGAGTGCTTCGACGACCTGCCGCAGCTGGATGAGTTGTTCCAGCAGGGCTTGGCCACGCGCGAGGATGCACTTGTCGCCTTGAATGACACCGGGCTTGCCCGCGCCGACACCATCGGTCCGTGGCTGATCTCAGCCGGCGTAGCCGAGCGCATGCGCGACTACCAGTTGGATTGAGCCGCGCATGCATCTTTCCATCCTCTATCGCGGCCGGCTGAGCAGTTGCAACTACGACTGCCCGTACTGCCCCTTCGCCAAGACCTACGACACCCGCACCGCCCTGCGCCGCGACGCCGAAGACCTTGCGCGCTTCGTCGACTGGGCGGAGCAGCAGACGATGGAGTTGTCGGTGCTGTTCACGCCGTGGGGCGAGGGATTGGTGCGCCGCCACTACCGCGATGCGATGGTGCAGCTGAGTCATATGCCGCATGTCCGCCGCGTGGTTATCCAGACCAACCTGTGCATAGCCACGCGCTGGCTGGACGAGGTCAATCTCGACAGCTTCGCGCTGTGGTGCACCTATCACCCGGGGCAGGTGACCCGCACTGCCTTCCTCGCCCGCTGCAATGAACTGGCCAAGCGTGGCGTGCGCTACACGGTTGGCATGGTGGCGATGCGTGAGCATCTGGAGGAAATCCAGCTGCTGCGCGGCGAACTACCGAACGGGGTGCCGATGTGGATCAACGCCTACGACGAGCGCCCTGCCGGTTACTACAGCGATGCCGAGATCCAGCAGCTGCAACGCGTGGACCCGCACTTCCTGTTCAACCTCGAACCCTCGGCAAGCCTGGGCGCACCCTGCTTCACCGGCGAGAACGTGGTGTCGGTGGATGGCGATGGCAACGTCAAGCGCTGCCATTTCGTCGCCGAACCGATGGGCAATCTATACGACGGCAGCTTTGCGGCCCAGCTGCGACCTCGCGGCTGCCCAAACCAACGCTGCGATTGCTATATCGGCTATGCGCACCGCAAGGATCTGCCGTTCCAGCGGGATTATCCGGCCGGCGTGCTTGAGCGGTTTCGGGCATAACGGCAAAACCGGGGTGGGCGTCTTGGGTTTTTGGGTTCTGCCCACACGTCCACCCCCTGTGAGGCACTTAATGGGGGGTGTTGGAAA
>NZ_JBRREB010000054.1:0-28984 GCF_056759995.1 Stenotrophomonas sp. STEN030
GTCTGGTTGTTTGTTGGGCCCGGCGGGGCGCCCCGCGCCCCCGCCCCCCCCCCCCCCCCCCCCCCCCCCCCCCCCCCCCCCCCCCCCCCCACTACAGGTGCTGTTCTTAGTTCTTCTTGGCAGGCGCTGCAGGCGCCGGTACGGCTGCGCCCTTGGCGACACGGATGCCATTGGCCTTCATCCAGGCATCGAACTGATCGGCGCTCATCTTCTGCTCGCCCTGCTGCATCATGAAACGGTAATTGCCCAGCGAATCCTTCTCGGCCAGCGGTGCTTCCACCCGCACTTCGATCGGCTTGTCGTCGTTCTTCGCGGTCTTCTTTGCCGAGGAAGCACAACCGGCCAGCACCGCTACCGAAGCCGCCATGAGAACAATGCCAGAGACACGGGAAAGAGCTTGCATGGCAATAACCTCAAGTAATTAGAGCCTCAGTCTAATCCACCATCTTAGCTAGTACAGCTATTTGCCTGAATTTATTGAAATTAGTCACTCGCGCTGACATGCGCGGTTTTGCTGGCAGCCTGCAGCGCATTCAGCTCCGTCTGGCTCAACTCCCGCCATTGACCCTTGCCCAGCTCGCCCAACTGCACCGGCCCAATCGCCACCCGCATCAAACGCAGCACATCCAGCCCCAAGGCCTTGAGCAGGCGTCGGATGTGGCGATTGCGGCCTTCGTCCAGCACCACCTCCAACCACGCAGTACGTTCGCCATGCCGCAGCAGCTGCACCGAATGCGCCGCCAAGCGTTCGCCCTCGTCGTCGATGCCTGCGTGCATACGCTCCAACAGCGCCGTGTCGGGCACAGCATCTACCTGTACCCGGTAGGTTTTCAATGGGCCGGTGCTTGGCTCGGTCAGACCCGCCGCCCACTCCGGATCATTGCTGAAGAACAACAGGCCTTCGCTGGCCTTGTCCAAGCGCCCGACCGGCGCCATCCACGGCAGGCCAGCACCTTCAAAACACTGGTAGACGGTGTCGCGGCCCTGCTCGTCCTGCACCGTGGTGACCAGACCACGCGGCTTGTTCAAGGCCAGGTAGAGGCGCCGCGGCGCTGCCAGCGGCAAACCGTCCAGCAACACCTGCTGGCGGCCGGCAACCACTGGAAACTCCGGGTCACGCACCACCTTGCCATCCACACTGACCCGGCCATCAAGCACCCGGCGAGCAGCTTCGGTACGCGAGCACACACCGGCCTTGGACAGCACCCGCGCCAGACCATGCCGGACCCCGGCGGGGGCAGGCTTGTTGGTGCGCGCAGCATTGCGGGGCGCAGGCGAAAGCAAACGCCCGCCGGGCGTTGCGCGGCGGGCGTGCGGAGAATACGGAGGCTTGGACGACGACATCGGGGCTGCGAGCGGCTGTTGCCGCCTTACTTGACCTCGGCGGCAGGCTGCGCGGCAGCCGGCGCTGCAGCCGGATCGGTCGCAACCGGGCGTGCCTTGACCACGCGCACACCACGCGCCTTCATCCAGGCATCGAATTCTTCGGCGGTCATGCGCTTGCCGTTCTGGCTCATGTCAAAACGCCACGGCGTGTTGTCGAACTCGGTCTGCGGCTTGTACGCGGCCGGATCGTTGGCGTTGATCGCCGGGCGCGCCGGAATGGCGTTGGCCACGTTGTTGCAGCTCTCAACGCGCAGGCGCATCAGCACGCGATCCAGCGACTGCTCATCACCACCAGCCGAGCTCAACACGCCCGACGGCATGCCCAGCTGGCCCGGGCGCACATACAGCTCCGAGGCCACCGGTGCGATCAGCGAGGTCGCCAGCGGCGCCGGCGTCACTGAACTGGCCGAACAATCCACGGCTGCATGGGCGGCAGGCACAAATGCCAGGGCGACAAGACCAGCCAGAGCGATACGCAGCATTGAATTTCCATTCGGCAAGTTAACGCGGCGAGTGTAGGCAGCGCCCGCAGCGCTTTCAACCGTTAAATGCGCACAAACTGCGATTACTCGCCGGCGTCACACAAATTGCGCGCCGAAAAAGTCGCCGACGCAAAAACAAACAAGGCCCGGCAGATGCCGGGCCTTGTTCTCAAACTGTAGTACTTGAAGCGAAGCGTCCGATTAGTTCTGGACGTTCAGCTCGGTACGACGGTTCTTTGCGCGACCTTCCGGGTTGTCCGAACCATCAGCATTGGTGTTCGGAGCAATCGGACGGCTCTCGCCGTAGCCGATCGGGCCCTGCAGACGAGCAGCCGACACACCATTGGTGGTCAGGTAGTCGTACACAGCCTTGGCGCGACGCTCGGACAGCTTCTGGTTGTAAGCGTCGGTACCCTTGGAATCGGTGTGACCGGCAACTTCAACGCGCAGATCCGGGTAACGCTTCAGGATCTCGGTGGCTTCGCTCAGGATCGCAACAGCGTCCGAACGCAGGGTGGCCTTATCGAAATCGAAGTTGACGCCCTTCAGATCGATCGAGACCGGCACCGGGCAACCGTCCGGACCGATGGTCTGGCCAGGCTGCGAGTTCGGGCACTTGTCGTCGCAGTTGTTGACGCCGTCACCGTCGTCATCCAGGTCTGCACAGCTCGGAGCAACCGGAACCGGTGCCGGAGCAACAGCGGCGGCCGGAGCCGGGCCCAGCGGGATCACGACGCCAACCGAAGCCAGCACGTCGCCGAACCAATCCTGGTTCTTGTTGCCAGCCTGGTTCGGAGCAATGCTCTGGTCGTCGAAGTCAGCGCGGTAAGCCAGTTCAGCACGCACAGCGACGCGCTTTTCGAAGGTGGTCTGCAGACCAACGCCGACCTTGGCGGCCAGGTTGCCGTCCTTGCGATCCTTCAGCAGGCCGCCGGCCTGATACTCTTCTTCAGCCTTCTGGTAGCCCAGGCCTGCGAGCAGGTACGGGTTCCAGCCACGGCCTTCCTGGATGAAGTGGCGACGCAGGTCCAGCGAAACGCCGTACTGCGACCAGTTCTGGTCCTGGTTGTTGTCGAAGTTCGGGTTCTGATAGTTCAGCTCACCGTCCAGCGACCAGTTCGGGCTGATGAACTTGCCCAGACCCAGCGTGGCGAACGGGGCGTCATTGGTGCCGCGGTCGCCGTCCTGGAAGTTGAAGCCGGCCGAACCGGTCAGGTACCAGCGGTCGTCAAATTCCTGAGCCGAAGCGGCCTGGGCGAAAGCCAGACCACCGAGCAGCGCGGCGGTAAGGATCTTCTTGTTCATGAAATACAGCTCCTTGTTTCGGGGGTATGAAACCGGTAGAGGCATGGTCCAGCACAGCGATATTCTTCGTCGCGTTCAGAGACGGCCGTTTCCTCACGCCATCGCGGTGCACATTATGCGCTTGGCCGTGAAGGCGATGTTAACAGGCTCGTAACAAATGGAGCGACCACCAGACCTCTACGTGTCCGGCTTGGCGCAACGTATACAGCTTGATCAAAGGACGCAAGAGCGTGCTATCGCAAGGCTTCCGGGGAAATTGCTGCGGCGCAGCTGATTTCTTGTGACAAACCCTTTATTAACAGGGCTTGCGCCGCCGGTTACCGCCAGCTGAATCGTTTGCTCGGTATGATGATTTTGCTCCCCCGCTACGGAACTTTTCCGCATGAAAGCAATCGGCCTGACCCACTATCTCCCCATTGATGAACCGGACGCATTACTGGACCTGACCCTGCCCGTTCCGGCTGCCCCGCAAGGCCAGGACTTACTTGTTCAGGTTCACGCTGTTTCTGTTAATCCGGTGGACACCAAACTGCGCGGCCCCAAGCCGGGCGAGGAAAATCCACCACGGGTACTGGGCTTTGATGCCGCCGGCACCGTGGTCGCGGTAGGCCCGGAAGTCACCGCGTTTGAGATCGGTGATGAGGTTTACTACGCCGGTGATGTCACCCGCCCAGGTTGCAACGCGCAGCTGCAGCTGGTGGACGAGCGCCTGGTTGGCCGCAAGCCGACCACACTGGACTTCGCTGAGGCGGCGGCATTGCCGCTGACCACACTTACTGCATGGGAGCTGCTGTTCCAACGCATGCCGTATCAACTGGATGGGCGCCGCAATACCGACAAGACCCTGTTGGTGATTGGCGGTGCCGGTGGTGTCGGCTCGATGGCGATTCAGCTTGGCCGCCATGCTGGTTTCACCGTGGTAGCCACCGCCTCCCGCCCGCAAAGCGTGCAATGGTGCCAGCAGATGGGGGCGACGCACGTCATCGATCATCGTCAGCCATTGGCAGCGCAACTGCAGGCGCTGGGTATCCGCAGTGTGGATGCGGCACTCAATCTGGCCAATACCGACCTGTACTGGCAGCAGCTGGGTGAGTTGCTGGCGCCGCAAGGCCATGTCGGACTGATCGTCGAGCCTGCCGGCGAACTGCGCATCGGCGATCCCTATAAAGCAAAGTGCATCGGTATCCACTGGGAGTTCATGTTTGCCCGCGCCCGCTTCCGCACCGCCGACATGATCGAGCAGCACCGCATCCTGACCCGCGCCGCCAGCCTGATCGACGCAGGCGAACTGCGCACCACCCTCAGTGAGCGCCTGGGCACGATCAACGCAGCAAACCTGCGTCAGGCCCACCGTCAGCTGGAAGCTGGCAGCACCATCGGCAAGCTGGCGCTGGAAGGCTGGGACTGAGCCACACGCCACGGCACGTTGCGCCACCCTGATGTGGCGCAACGCCTCTATCTATATGTCTGCGCTGCAGGCAGTACCTTGATCTCCGAACCATGCCTTCCCTGATATTTGTCTCGCGCCTGCTGCAACTACTGCTGGGCCTGTTTCTGTTTGGCATCGCCTCTTCCTTGATGATCCGTGCCGGTATCGGCATCGCGCCCTGGGACGTATTGAGCCAGGGCATCGCGCTGCGCAGCGGCTGGGGCTTCGGCCTGATCACCAACCTCGTCGGCGTCTGCGTACTACTGATGTGGCTGCCACTGCGGCAGAAGCCGGGACTTGGCACCGTACTCAACGTGTTGTTGATCGGCCCCAGCGCGCAGCTGGGCCTGAATCTGCTGCCCGCGGCGCAGGGCCTGCTCTGGCAACTGCTGTTGTTCGCCGCAGGCCTGGTATTGCTGGCAGTGGCCACCGGGCTCTACATCGGCGCGCGCTTTGGGCCCGGTCCACGCGATGGCCTGATGACCGGCCTGCATGCCCGTACCGGATGGGCGATATGGAAGGTGCGCACCTTGATTGAAGCCTGCGCATTGGCAGTAGGCTGGTGGCTGGGCGGCAATGTCGGCTGGGGCACCTTGGCGTTCGCCCTGCTGATCGGTCCGCTCTGTGGCATCACCCTGCCCTTGTTTGACCGACAGCCGCGACCCGCTGCAGCCTCACCCGCCGCCTGACCATGGCGACTGCGCAGTCAGCGACGACTGCGCACTACCTGCTGACGGATATGCCAGTCGCGCAATGCCACCCACGCCGCGGCCTGCCTTGCCCGCGCCGCGCTGACCGCATCCGGTGCCTCGCCTTGTACCTGCACATGGCGGGAATCAATCCAGCGATGCAGGCGCGGTTCTTCCAAGGGGAACAACAACCCTGCCGGGGTATACATGCGGTTGAACTGCGCCAGCGCCTCCCCGCCATTGGGCGCGGGCTGCCAGAGATTGCGGCCAGTCGCGAAATAGCGCTGCCCCGGCAACGCCAGCTCCACCAGGGTCGGAAGCAGATCACCGTGACCGGCAAAAGCACTGGTATCGGGCATGCTATCGGCCGGCGCGAATGCCGGCGGAACCCGCAGCCAGGCGAACACGCGGTCCACGTCCACCTGCTCGGTTGGCAGGTCGTAGCTGTAGTGCGAGCGCAGATTGTGGTCGCCGGCCATCGCTACAAGGGTTCGCTCACCAAGCGGCTGCTCGCGCAGTTGCTGCAGAAAGCCGCCCAGCTCATCGGCCTGGTATTGATAGGTAGCGAGCATCCGCCGCAGCTCGCCCGTATCATTCAGCGCGCGAGGACCCAAGGCTGCCGGATCCAATGGGTACTGCCGACGTGGCGTATCCAAGGCATGCGGCGGGTGGTTGCTGGTGGTCAGCAACACCATGAACAGGCGCTCACCACGGGCATCAGCCTCGCTCAACAAGGTCTGCGCGAAGCGAAACAACCAGCTGTCATACAAACCCCATTCGGTCCCGGTGGCCTTGGCGAAACGCTGTTTGATATCGCGCGCGTCATACACCCGATCAAACCCTTGATTCGGAAGTGCGGTGCCAATCTCGCGCCAATCGCTGCCGCCGCCATAAATGAACACGGTGCGATAGCCCGCACGCTGGAATGGCAGCGCAGCAGACGTATCAAACCCCAGCCGCGCATTCCGGCCCAAGGTCAGCGGCGTGATCGGCGTCCCAAGGATCAGGTTCTCCAGCGTCGGATGGGTGCCGTTCTGGGAGGCGATGAAATTGTCGAAGCGATGCCCGGTAGGCAATTCAGCGCGCAGGCGACCGAGCATGTCGTTGCGCGGACCATCGGTATAGAGCAGGTCCTGGCCGAAGGACTCCAACAGGCCCAGCACCACATGTGGTGACTGCGCCAAGCTGCGTGGCTGGCCGGGGGCGACCGGGAACAGCGCCGCCTGTAGCACCTGGGGATCCGCCGAAGGCAGCCCTGCGAGCTTGGCGGCCCCGACGATATCGGCAAACCCCAAGGCTTGCACACCTACCAGCGGGTCGTCGCTGATATCAGTCTCCTTGGCACGCGTACGCGCTGCGCGGTAAAGCGCCAGCGGCGCGTTCAGCACAATGGCGTTGACGAAAGGATCGGCCGATACGGTCACATCACGCCTTATCAGCGGGAAGCTGCCAACGCTGCCGCGCGCCAGCAGTACCAACAGCACGCATTGCAGCACCAGCAACAGCGCGCGTGACCACGTGGCCGAACCCTGCGGCAAGCGCTGGGCCAGCCAGTCACCGGCGCGTGGAATGCTCCAGTACAACGCGCACCCTGCCAGCAACAGGCCCATAACGCCCCGGACTACCGGATAGTCATCCCAGACGGTCTCAAGGATTGCCCCGGTGTCGTCCTCGAACATACCGAATACGATGGGATCAAAGCGCGCCTTATAGAACGCGTAATAGAAGTGCTCACACAGCGACAGCAACGCGAACGCCAGCAACAATGCCAGCAACAGATGCCGCGCCAGCCGCACCGCCGTTTCACGCCGTCCCGCCAGCCACACCGGAAGAGTCAGCAAGCCGACAAGGCCAGCGGATACCGCACCGGCCACCAGGTCATAGCGCATCCCCTGCAACATCGCCGGCCATAGCAGCGCAAGGCTGCGCTCGCTACCGGCGTAATCCCACCACATGAACAGTCGGGCCAGGCCACCAAGCACCGCCATGCCCACAACCAGCATCCAGAGCTGGGGAGCCAGGCGGGTGACGCGTTCTGCAGGAACAACATTTGAAGGCGTTACAGGCATGGATCTTCCACGACAGTCAGTCCGTTGCTGGGCGGGGCGGCGCATTGTAAAGAGGCTGTAACTATTTTTGGGTTGATCCAGCCCTCCCCAGCAGAATCAAGGATTGAGACCAGCCCCATTGCCAGTCAGAATGGGCCATTCCATACGCAAGCGTATCCAGCATGACGCCAGCCAACGACACCGCCTATCCGCACCTGTTCGCCCCGCTGGATCTGGGCTTCACCCAGCTACGCAATCGCGTGCTGATGGGCTCGATGCATACCGGGCTGGAAGACCATGCCCGCGACTTCCCCAAGCTGGCTGCCTACTTCGGTGAGCGCGCGGCCGGTGGCGCAGCGTTGCTGGTCACCGGAGGCTTCGCGCCCAACGTGGTTGGCTGGCTGGCGCCGTTCGGCAGCAAGCTGTCCTGGCCGTGGGAAGTCAGCCGCCATCGTCAGGTGACTGCTGCTGTCCACGGCCATGGCGCCAAGATCTGCCTTCAGCTGCTGCACGCCGGTCGCTACGGCTACCACCCGCTGCAGGTGGCCCCGTCCAAGCGCAAGGCGCCGATCAACCCGTTCACCCCGCGCGCGCTGTCGGCTGGCGGCGTCGAGCGGCATATCGCCGACTACGCCCGTGCCGCCAAGTACGCACGTGATGCCGGTTACGACGGCGTCGAGGTGATGGGCTCGGAAGGCTATCTGATCAACGAGTTCATCGCCCCGCGCACCAATACCCGCAGCGATGCCTGGGGCGGCGACCCAGCCAAGCGCATGCGCTTTGCGGTGGAGATCGTACGCCGCATCCGCGAGGCCTGTGGGCCGGACTTCATCATCATTTACCGGCTGTCCTTGGTGGACCTGGTCGAGGATGGCAGCAACTGGCAGGAGATCGTGCAGCAGGCCAAGGCCATCGAAGCGGCCGGCGCGACCCTGCTCAACTCCGGCATCGGCTGGCACGAAGCCCGCATTCCGACCATCGCCACCTCGGTGCCGCGTGCGGCGTTTGCCGGAGTCACCGCCAAGCTCAAACCGCATGTCGGCATTCCTTTGATCGCCACCAACCGCATCAACATGCCGGAGGTGGCCGAAGGCATCCTCGCAGGCGGCGGTGCCGACATGGTGTCGCTGGCACGGCCACTGCTGGCCGACCCCGAGTGGCCGGCCAAGGCCAAGGCCGGCAAGCCCGAAGCGATCAATACCTGCATCGCCTGCAACCAGGCCTGCCTGGATCATGTGTTCCAGCAGAAGCGCGCCAGCTGCCTGGTCAACCCGCGCGCTGCGCATGAAACCGAGCTGGTCTACCTGCCGACCAGCGCGCCCAAGCGCGTTGCGGTGGTCGGCGCCGGTCCGGCCGGGCTGGCCTGCGCCAGCGTCGCCGCCGGCCGCGGCCACAAGGTGACCCTGTTTGATGCGGCCGAGGAGATCGGTGGCCAGTTCAATGTGGCCAAGCGCATCCCCGGCAAGGAGGAGTTCCACGAGACCCTGCGCTACTTCCGCCATCAGCTGGCCGAAACCGGTGTCGACGTACGTCTGAATACCCGCGCCGATGCCGACGCACTCAACGGCTTCGACGAAGTAGTGATCGCCACCGGCATCAGCCCGCGCAAGGTCGATTTCCCAGGCGCCGACCACCCAATGGTGGTCAGCTATCTGGATGTGCTGTTGGGCCGGGTCAAAGCCGCCGACAAGGTGGCCATCATCGGCGCCGGCGGCATCGGTTTCGACGTCGGCGAGTTCCTGGTCCATGAAGGCCCGTCACCGGCCCTGGACCCGGCCCGCTGGATGGCCGAATGGGGCGTGGACGCCAGCTTTGAAAGCCGTGGCGCGCTGGCCAAGCCGCAGCCGGAAGCACCGGCTCGCAAGGCCTGGCTGCTGCAGCGCAGCCCCGGCAAGCCCGGCGCCAAGCTCGGCAAGACCACCGGCTGGATCCACCGCGCCACACTCAAGGCCAAGGGTGTGAAGATGCTCGGCGGCGTCGAATACCTAGGCGTGGACGACAGCGGCCTGCGCATCCGCGTCGATGGACAGGAGCAGTTGCTGGACGTCGGCACCGTGGTGATCTGCGCCGGTCAGGAGCCGCGCCGTGAGCTGGCTGACACGCTGCAGGCCGCCGGCCGCAGCGTTCACATCATTGGTGGCGCAGATGTCGCTGCCGAACTGGATGCCAAGCGGGCAATCGACCAGGGCAGTCGTCTGGCCGCGGCACTCTGATTCAGCAGCAAAGCGATTCATTTTTGCTCCCGCCCGGGCACTGCCGATACGCCCGGGGCTGCTCGCCTCCCCGAACTGCTTGCCAGCATGCTGGCAAGCGCACAGGACCGGGAAACATCAGAAAAAGGCCGGAATTTAGAAAAAAGCGCGATGCGTATCCCTTTTCCCCGGCGCACCAACATCGCTTGCACTGGCGGCTCCAGACCACCGAAGCAAAGCTGAATGCGCAACCTCGAGCCAGATTTGACCTTGCCAACAAACCTGAATGTCAACATTCGCCGTTCAGGATGAGTTTGGGATTGCCCCCCTAACTTGCGCCAACTTCCGCTCACCCACCAGTTCTGGTGAGCAGGCGCAGCCCTCCCCAATCTGATTGAGGGCTGCCCACGGGGCGGCCCCGATGCCAGGCCGCCTCCCCATAACGCCAAGTCGTCGCTGTCAGGTTCCCAGTTGGGAACAGGCAGGCTGCGGCCCATACGGAGCAAGGAGATTTATGAAACTGGCTTGGATTCTTTGGTTGTCGCAGATGTTGCCGCAACCAGCAGCCGATTCGTTGTGCTTGAGCACTACCGTTTACCTGGAAGCCCGCGACCAGACCCTTCGCGGCCAGCAGGCCGTGGCCGAAGTCGCCCTGCGGCGGTTGGACAGCGGCCTGTGGGGTGACTCGATGTGCCAGGTGGTGACCGCGCGCAAGCAGTTCGCCCCGACCTTGGTCGCCCCCGGCACCCAGCTGCGCAACAACGATGCCTGGGCTGAAGCCGTGGACGTGGCCTTTGCCGCCGAGCGCAACTGGGCCCTGCCCAATGGCCAGCGCAAGGAGATCGTGCCGGGCGCCAGCCACTTCGCCGCCCACGCCATCGCCAGCCCGAGCTGGCGCAATGCCTACCAGGTAGCCACTATCGGCGGGCATACCTTCTACAAGGTGCAGTCGCTGAAGCCGCGCGCTTCCTGAGCCAGCTGAACGCGTAACGCACTGTCTGTGCCAATCATGGACACACTGCGTTACGCGCTTGTGGCGATAATGCCCGGGTCTTTCCACTCCCGAGGTAGCCCTGATGAAGCTCTATACCAAGCCCGGCGCCTGTTCGCTGGCCGACCATATCGCACTGCTCTGGTCGGGCCTGCCGTTCGAGCTGCAGATCGTGGACTACGCCACGATGAAGTCGCCCGAGTACCTGAAGATGAACCCGGCCGGTGCCGTGCCGATGCTGGAAGACGGCGGCTGGATCCTTACCCAGAACGCGGCCATCCTGCATTACATCTGTGACAAGGCCCCGGCTGCCGGTCTGGAAGGCGGCAGTGACCCGCGTACCCGTGCCGAGGTCAACCGTTGGTTGTCCTTCGTCAACGCCGACCTGCACCCGACCTACTACCCGATCTTCGGTTCGACCAAGTACCTGGAAGACGAGGCGGTCATCGCCCGCACCCAGGAAAACTCGCGCCAGAAGCTCACTGCCCTGTACCAGCGCATCAATGACCGCCTGGCCGAGGTCGACTGGCTCGGCGGCACCCCGCGCGCGTCGATCGCCGATGCCTACACCTATGTGACCCTGCGCTGGGCACGTGGCCTGAAGCTCGACCTGGCTGGCATGGACGCACTGGATCGCTTCGAGCAGCGCATGCTGGCCGATCCGGCGGTGCAGGCTGCGCTCAAGGCTGAAGGCCTGAGCTGATCTGCCGCTTTACGCTTGAACGCAACGGGCCGCCTGTCACCTGACTGGCGGCCCGTTTCATTTACTGCGCTCGTGGCGCTTATCGCGCCGACAAGCTCATCACAAGGCGTGGCCGCTCGCGATACAGCGTTGGATACTGCTGTTTCAACGCAGCGACCTTGGGCAAATCGTTGATGCGGATGTAAGCCGCCTCCGGATGCAGGGTCAGATAGTTCTGGTGATAGCCCTCGGCCGCATGAAACACCTTGCCACCATCGACCTGGGTGACCAGTGGCGCGGGGAACGCCTTGCTGCGCTGCAGCTGCGCGACATAGGCGCGGGCGGCATCACGCTGGGCGGCGTCATCGGCGTAGATGGCGGAACGGTACTGGCTGCCATGGTCCGGTCCCTGCCGGTTGAGCTGGGTCGGATCGTGCACCACCGAGAAGAACACCTGCATCAACTGCCCGTAACTGACCTGTGAGGGGTCGTAGCTGACCTGCACGGCTTCGGCGTGGCCGCTGCCGCCACTGCTCACCTTTGTATACGTGGCATCAGCAGCGCTGCCGCCGATGTAACCGGATACCGCGTTGTCCACGCCGTTGATGTGCTGGAACACGCCCTGCACGCCCCAGAAGCAACCACCGGCAAACACCACCCGCGCCTGTTTGACACCGGTCTGGTGCAGATCAGCAGCGCCAGTAGGCGCCGGCAACGTGATCGACACCGGCGCTGCCTGCGCCGTGCGATCCAGACTGAACACTGCGGCCAGCAACAGCCCAGCAACCGCCGCCGCAATGCTGCCTGCGACGAGCTTGTCCGTGGCGATCTTCATCACGTGTTTCCTCCAATCAGCCAAAAGTGAAGGCATATGCGCGCACACCCGGATCGAGGAACTCGATCTCGAAGGTGCGTTCGCGCACCTCGCCGTCCTGGCGGATCAATTGATACAGCCGGTTCTGATCCACCCTGCCCTCGCCCTGCGCAGATACGTCGCTACCGGCCGCTGCCTTTGGTGGCTGGCCATCGATGCGCACGCGGAAACGCACCGGCCGCGCCGGGTCCTGCGGCGCCAGCACCAGATGCAGGTCACGCGCATGGAAGCGGAATGCGATCCGCCCGCCCGCCTGTTCCAGCTGCGCGTCTTCCTCACCGACGATCCAACGCCCGCCCAGTGCCCATTGATTGAGCTGCAGCTGCATCGGCACGGCGTAATCGCTGACCTGCCCAGCCTGCATGCCGCCGGGCGAGGCGAAGTGCTCGGCGCGGCCATGGCCGATATAGGTTTCCGGCGACTTCAAACTGCTCATGTCGGCTTGGCGCTCGACGCCGCTGGCGGCCATGCGCATTGCCGGCGCCGCGTCACCCGGCAAGCTGTTGCCAGCCTCGCGCAGCAACTGACGGATGATCTGCTCGGATTCTTGGTAGTTGCCTTCACCAAAGTGATGGGCGCGGATGCGTCCCTGCGCATCGATGAAGTAATGCGCTGGCCAGTACTTGTTGTTGAATCCGCGCCAGATCGCGAAATCATTGTCGATCGCGACCGGGTAAGTGACCTTCAGATCAGCAACCGCGCGCTGCACATTACGGAGGTCGCGCTCAAAGGCGAACTCCGGCGCATGCACGCCGATCACCACCAGCCCGTGATCCTTGTAGCGCTCTGCCCAGTCGCGAACATAGGGCATGGCTCGCAGGCAGTTGATGCAGGAGTAAGTCCAGAAATCGACCAGCACCACCTTGCCGCGCAGTTGCTGCGCATCCAGCGGCGGGCTGTTGAGCCAGCCGGTAGCACCGGCCAGTGATGGCAGCTCGCCTTCCACCGGCAGGCTGGCATCGCCCTTGCCGTCACCAGCCATCATCATCATTGACGGACCTGCTGCCGGCTGTTGCGAAGGCAGTGCATCCAGCAGCTTCTGCTCCAGCTTGGCCGTGCTGACCGTCGACAGCCGCGTCAGCAGGCCGGTATCCCAACCCATCGCGATTGCCAGCACCGCAAACAAGGCAGCGATTCCCAAACCACGACGGATCCATTCGCCCACGCCCAAGCGCCGCTTCAAGGCGGTGAACACGCGCCCGCCTATCCACACCGCCAGCGCCAGCGACGTCGCTGCGCCCAATGCATAAGCCAGCAGCAAGCCAGTGGTGCCGACATTTGCCCCCTGCAGTGCCGCGCCGGTCAGGATCAGGCCAAGGATGGGGCCCGCGCACGGCGCCCATAGCAGGCCGGTGGCCACGCCGATCAGCAAGGAGCTGAGCACGCCCTGCCCCGCATCGGCGGCTGCGCCAAGACGCACGCCCAGGCGCTGCAGCGGCGCCAGCAGGCGATCCGCCAGCGCCGGCCATAGCAGCGCGACGGCGAACAGCGCCATCACCACCAACGCAATCCAGCGCCCGATCTGGTTGGCCTGCACCACCCACTGACTGCCCACCGCGGCCAGACTGGCGACCACCGCGAACATCAGCGCCATGCCAACCAACAGCGGCAGCCCGCTACGCAGGAATGGCCGGTCAGCGCGCGCGAATACGAAGGGCAGCACCGGCAGGATGCAGGGGCTGAGCAGGGTAAGTACGCCGCCGAGATAGGCCAGTACCAACAGGAACATGGAAGCATCCTTCTTGAATATGGGAAGCGGCGCTCAAGCCGCGACGAACTGCAGGGCCACGCCGTTCATGCAGTAACGCAGGCCGGTCGGGCGTGGGCCGTCTTCGAATACATGGCCCAGGTGGCCACCACAGCGCCGGCAATGCACCGCCACCCGGGACATGCCGAAGGTGGTATCGCGGTCCTCTCCCACCGCGCCGTGCAGGGGCGCCCAGAAGCTCGGCCAGCCGGTGCCGCTGTCGAACTTGGTGGCCGAAGAGAACAGCGGCAGCGCACAGCCCGCACAGTTGAAGGTGCCACGCCGGTGCTCATTGTTGAGCGGGCTGGTGAAGGCCCGTTCGGTGCCCTGCTGGCGCAGCACCGTGTATTGCGCGGGGCTGAGCAACTGGCGCCATTGAGCATCGCTGCGCATCACTTCGAACACGGCGCTGCCGGCAGGCGCTGCCGGCGCCGGGCCATTGCAGGCGGTCAGGCCCAGCACACCAGCGGCGGCTGCCATACCGCCGATACCAAGCAGCTTGCGACGGGTGAGCGACATGGGCGTTCTCCAGCCAGGGACGATGTGGCCATGCTGCGCCCGGGCAGGTCAACGAATCCTCACGCAGAGTTAAATTCTTCGTGACACATCGGCGCGCCGGTCCAAGCACAATGCCAGCCACCCCTATAGCGGCCGCAGGCGTCGATGAGCAGCAAACACATCCTGATCGTCGAAGACGATGTCCATATCGCCAACCTGCTGCGCATGCATCTACGTGACGAAGGCTATGACGTCACCCATGCGGCCAGCGGCGATGAAGGCGTGCGCTTGCTGGAAAGCGGGCAATGGGACGCGCTGGTGCTGGACCTGATGCTGCCCGGCGTGGACGGTCTGGAAATCTGCCGCCGTGCCCGTGCAATGACCCGCTACACACCGATCATCATCACCAGCGCGCGCGCCAGCGAACTGCATCGCATCCTCGGTCTGGAACTGGGCGCCGACGACTACCTGGCCAAACCGTTCTCAATGCTGGAGCTGGTAGCGCGGGTGAAGGCCCTGCTGCGCCGGGTCGAGGCGATGGCACAGAACGCGCGCATCGATGCTGGCGTGATCGAGGTAGCCGGCCTGCGCATCGATCCGGTCGCGCGCACCGCGCAGGTTGAAGCGCGCCCACTGGAACTCACCCCGCGCGAATTCGACCTGCTGTACTTCTTCGCCCGCCATCCGGATCAGGTGTACTCGCGGATGGAACTGCTCAACCAGGTCTGGGGCCATCAACACGATGGCTACGAGCACACCGTCAATACCCACATCAATCGGCTGCGCAACAAGATCGAGCACGACCCGGCAGCACCGAAACGCATTCTTACGGTATGGGGGCGTGGCTACAAACTGGCGACCGACGACGGGAGCACGGCATGAACCGGCTGACGCTTTCGCAGCGCCTGACGTTGGTGTTCTGTGCGCTGCTGTTGATCTGCTGCGGCGCGCTGGCGTGGATACAGATGCGCAGCAACCGCATGCACGAGCAGGAAACCGTACAGCGCCTGTCACGCGGCCTGGCCGAACACATCGCCCGCAGCGGCGAGTTGATGGATGCACGCGGCATCCGCGATGGCGAAGTACGCGCACTGTTCGGCAAGCTGATGTCAGTCAATCCCAGCGTCGAGGTCTATCTCCTTGACGACGAAGGCCGCATCCTCGGCCATGACGCACCCGAAGGTCACCTCAAACGTGATCGCGTCGATCTGGCGCCAGTGCAGGCACTGCTCAACGGCGGAAAGCTGCCGATCTTCGGCGACGACCCGCGCAGCAGCAGCGGCCGCAAGGTATTCAATGCCGCGCCACTGTGGGTGCAGGGTCGACAGGTCGGCTACATCTATGTGGTGCTGGTCGGCGAGCAGCGCGAAGCACTGGCCGCGGACATCGCTGCCAATACCAACCTGCGCACTACGCTGTGGTCGCTGGCAATCGTGGCGGTTATCGGCTTGCTGGCCGGGGTGATCGCGTTCCGCTGGGTGACCCGGCCACTTCGTCAATTGACGCGTCGCATCCAGTCCTTCGATGTCGACAGCGCTGACCCGCGCCTGCCCTTGCCGCCCACACCGCTGCGTGCCGGTGAACGCGATGAACTGAGCATCCTGCAACACAGCTTTGCCCATCTCAGCCAGCGCGTCGGCGAGCAATGGCAGCAGCTGCGGCAGCAGGACCTGCAGCGTCGCGAACTGGTCGCCAATCTGTCGCATGACCTGCGTACGCCGCTGTCGTCATTGCATGGCTATCTGGAAACCCTCGCGCTCAAGGATGCCAACCTCAGCGCCGAGGAGCGCCAGCGCTATCTGGCCATCGCCCTGTCACAGAGCCACAAGGTTGGTCGGCTTGCGCAGGCCTTGTTTGAGCTTGCGCGCTTGGAACACGGCGGCGTGGTACTGGAGCTACAGGCCTTCTCGCTGCCGGATCTGGTCCAGGATGTATTCCAGAAATTCGAACTGGCCGCACAGTCACGCCAGCAGCAGCTTGAAGCTGTGATTCCCGCCGGCCTGCCGCCGGTGGAAGCCGACCTCGGCCTGATCGAGCGGGTACTGACCAACCTGCTCGACAACGCCATCCGGCATTCACCGGCAGGCGGTCGAATCACGGTAGCGTTGCGCGCACTCGATGGCGATGTGCTGGTCCGCGTGTCCGATACCGGTCCGGGCATTCCGGCAGCGCGCCGTGATCACCTGTTCAGCACGCTACCGGCGCTGGGCAGCCAGCGCCCGGACAGTGGCGGTCTGGGCTTGTTGATCGTGCACCGCATCCTGCAGCTGCACCATCGCCAGATCCGTCTGCTGGATAGTGACGAAGGCGCAGCCTTCGAGTTCTCCTTGCCCGCCGCGCGCCATCGATAACGCAGCTGTTCGACGCCTTCCGCAGCGCCCGCGGGATCAACCGATCTCGCGGATCACGCCACCCTGTCCATCGCGAAGCAAGGTCGGCCTTACTTCGATCCGCAGCCTGCCACCCGGCAGCGGATACAGGCCGCGTTCGGCACGCACGCTGTCCAGCATCGCCTGCAGGCTGGCATCGGACAGCACACAGCGCGCGCTGTCGCCATCGCTTTGCACGTCGTCGATCAGGCCAGGCTCAAACCGCCATTGACGGTCCTTGCCAAGCACCACCAGCGGCTTGTCGTGATGCAGCCGCAGCGGCAACAGCTCGAGCACGCTGGCAACCTGCCCCGCGCCCAGCACCAACGTGGTGGTTGTGTCTTCGACTGACCACTCCAACGTTTCCACGAACAACATGCCGGTGCTCGATCCTTCGCGCTGGCTACCCGCTTCCAGCTGCGCGGCGATGGCGGGATCAGCCAGCAGGGAATCGCGTTCCAACTCGGTGATCCATAGCGGCATTGCCTGCTCCATGACGGCCAATGCGCCCAGCGTGGACCAGCGTTTGATCGCCGCCATCTCGTCGTCGGTCACACCCACCAGCTGCAGGAAATTCAGACGGCCGTTGGCAGTTTCGATCGACGGCAGCTGTGGATCATCGACAAAGGCAAGGTGCCGCAGCTTGGTATCGGTATCCAACGCGATTGGGCCATTGGCATCCAGATGATGGCCGGCTTCGAATACATTGCCGCTGCTGAAAACGTAGCGCGCAAGGTTCTGCATCAGGTTCATCGGCCACGCCGGCGGCTCGCCGCGCTTGCTGTCGCCGGCCTGCGCAGCAAGACGGAACGTCAGCTCGAAACCGAAGCCGCTTTCCTGTGGATCATCGCTCTGCTTATCGTACAGCTCGGAAAATCCGTAGCTGACGTAATGCCAATGCGGACAGGGCGACTTGCTCCAATAGACGCTGATGCCGTCCAGCGGATCGTTGCCACCCAGCGTATGCGACAGCAGCGTGCCGAAATGCCGCGGCTCCTGCCCAGGGTATAGCGCGGCCATCGCCGCGTTGATCGCATCCCAGCCCGCAGTGCTGATGTCGCCGCTGTTTTCCTGTGCCATGCAGGGCACTCCAATGATGAACCTGCCACCATGATAGTGCCCATGCATCACGGCGGCGGTCCGTCGCTACAGGCGCACCGCAAGCCGCGGCCAATGGTCAGTCAGCCAACCACCAGTGCGCGCGTTTCTTCCAACCAACGGCTGGCAAATGCCGGACTCTTGGCCTTGCCCAGCGCCGTGGCCAGTTCCGGCCACAACTGCTCCAGGCTGACCGCGGTCTTGCTGCGATCAATCTTCAGCTGGATCAGGTAGCCTTTCAGGCCCAGGTGCTTGCGCACCGACTCGGCCATCCAGTCGCGCAGCTGTTGGTAGCGCAGCGGGTCGTCACCGAGTTGGGTGGTCACCGGCAATACCGGCGCCTTGTCGGCACTGCCGGCGACCGCGTCGATCAATTCCAGTGCAGTCAGCTGCTGCAACACGTCATCCGGCGCGCGCAGGCCCTGCGCCATCTGCTGCAGTTCGCGCGCATCGCGCTGCCCGTCGACCAGCAACAGCACCGAACGCAATGCGGGCGCCAGCTTCAAACCACGGTTCTCGATCTCCAGACGGCCAGCGGCCGTCTTGGCATAGATGAATGCCATTCCCCCTCCCTCTTTTGTGCATCGCAATACGGTACGCGCGCATCCTTCAGGAGCCCCCGCTCCCGAACATGCAGCTGCATCTACCCGCGTACCGCCCCCTTGCGATCACCGCCGCACAGCGGCTTTTCAGCCCAACTGCACGCTATTTCCCCAGCGCGCGGCGGATTTCCTCCAGTGCGCCCGGGTCGTCGAGTGTCGACAGATCGCCCGGGTCACGCTGTTCCGCCAATGCCTGCAATGAACGCCTCAGCAGCTTACCCGAACGGGTCTTGGGAAGCGCAGTGACGATATGTACCTGGGCCGGCCGCGCCACCGCGCCCAGCGAAGCTGTGACCTGCTGCATCATTTCCGCAGCCAACTGCTCGCCATCGTCGTTCGGCTTGGCTTGCTTCAAGGTGACGAAGACCAGCGGCACCTGCCCCTTCAGTTCGTCATGCACACCGATCACCGCCGCCTCGGCAACGCGCGGATGCGCGGAGATGGCCTCCTCGATCTCGCGCGTACCTAGCCGGTGCCCGGCGACGTTGATCACATCATCGGTGCGGCCAAGGATGAAGGTGTAGCCGTCTTCGTCGCGGATGGCCCAGTCCAGCGAGCTGTACAGCAGCTCCTTGAAGTGACCGAAGTAGCTCTTGAGAAAACGCTCGTCATCGTTCCAGATCGTGCTCATGCAGCCCGGCGGTAACGGCGGCTGGATCACCAGCACGCCCTTCTGCCCAGGCGGCACTTCAGCGCCACTCTGCTCGTCGATGACCTTCATTTTGTAGCCAAGATTTGGAAAGCCCGGTGAGCCGAACTTGACCGGTTTCATCTCCAGGCCAGGCAACAAGGTCAATGCCGGCCAACCGGTTTCGGTCTGCCAGTAATTATCGATGACCGGCTTGTGCAGCGCGCCGGTGATCCACTTCGCGGTCGGCTCATCCAACGGCTCGCCGGCCAGGAACAGGTACCTCAGCTCGGACAGGTCATGCCGATCGATGAAATCCACATCGTGCTTTTTCAGCACGCGGATCGCCGTTGGTGAGGAGAACATCGTACGCACGCCGTACTGCTCGCACAGCGCCCACCAGATGCCGGCATCGGGATTGATCGGCAGGCCTTCGTACAACAGCGAGGTGCAGCCACCGATCAACGGGCCATAGACGTTATAGGAATGGCCCACCGCCCAGCCGACATCGGAGGTGGAGAACATTACCTGCCCCGGCGCGCAATCAAACACCGTGCGCATCGACTGCGCCATCGCCACTGCATAGCCACCAACATCACGCTGCACACCCTTGGGTTTACCGGTGGTGCCGGAGGTATACAGCAGATAGCTGGGCTCGTTCGACTCCAGCCATTGCACCGGCACATCCACGTCGCCAACCTGCGCGCGCAGCTGTGCATAGTCTTCGTCGCGGCCGGCGATGCGTGGCTCGGCTGCATCCAGACCGCGCGAGACGATCAGCACTTTTGGGGGAGGCGTATTCGCTTCGGCACAGGCGGCATCCACCATCGCTTTGTAAGGAATGACCTTGCCACCGCGCAAGCCTGCATCGGCCGCGATCAGCAGTTTTGGTTTTGCATCGTCGATGCGCAGCGCCAGGTTGTGCGCGGCGAAACCACCGAAGACGACGGAATGCACCGCACCTATGCGTGCGCAGGCCAACATCGCGAAAACCGCCTCGGCCATGTTGGGCATGTAGATCACGACACGATCACCGCGGTCGACATCGAGCTTGAGCAGCACGGCGGCGAAGGCATTTACTTCGCGATGGAGATCGCGGTAAGTGAGCTCGCGGGTGACATTGGTTTCAGTGGAGATGGCGACCAGCGCCAACTGCTCGCCACGCTCTGCAAGATGCCGATCTACCGCGTTGTAGCAGAGGTTGGTTTCACCGCCCACAAACCAGCGCCGGAACGGCGGATTGGAATAGTCCAGGATCTGTTGCGGCGGGCGATGCCAGTGGATCGCCTTGGCTTCTTCGGCCCAGAAAGCTTCCGGTTCTTCAATGGAACGGCGGTAGATCTGCTCGTACTGCACGACACCCTCCGGTTACTGCCTGACTGTGTGCCGAGCATAGTCCGGAGGATGGCTTGCGCTCCTTGCGACGATGGTCTTAAGACCAAAGGCTCGGCGGCCGAAATTTCGGGACTATGGGCCTTGGGCTACGAGCTAAAAGCTTGCCCTCACCCCAACCCCTCTCCCGCAGGCGGGAGGGGGCTAGTGCACTAGCAGCCGAAGCTATCCGAGCCCCTCTCCCGCAGGCGGGAGGGGGCTAGTGCACTAGCAGCCGAAGCTATCCGAGCCCCTCTCCCGCACGCGGGAGAGGGGTTGGGGTGAGGGCAGGCCTTTGACTTTAGAAAGAGGACTCAGAAACAAACTCCAACGCCACCCCAGTCAGCGGATGCACAAAACCCAAGCGCCGCGCATGCAGGGAAACCCGCGGCGCAGGCCGCGCGCCATACATCACATCACCCACGATCGGATGGCCAATACTCGCCAGGTGCAAGCGCAGCTGATGGCTGCGCCCGGTCACCGGCTCCAGCTCCACCCGCGTGGTCTGTGCAGCGACATCACGCGCCAGCACCCGCCAACGCGTCAACGACGGCTTGCCCAGTTCAAAACTCACCATCTGCTTCGGCCGGTTCGGCCAATCGCAGATCAGCGGCAGATCAATCTCGCCGGATTCACCCTCGACCAGGCCCTGCACCAGCGCTTCGTAGCGTTTGCTGACCTGGCGCTGCTCAAACTGCTTGGACAAGGCAATCTGCATCGCCTTGCCACGTGCATACAGCATCAACCCAGAGGTCACCTGGTCCAGCCGATGCACGGTCAGCGCATCCGGAAATTCCAGCTGCAAACGCGAGATAACGCAGTCCTGGTTTTCCGGCAGACGCCCAGGCACGGACAGCACGCCGGCGGGCTTCTCCGCCACCAGCAGCGCCTCATCGATGTACTGCAGAGTCAGCTTCTGCAAAGCATCTTTCGTCAACCTGCATCTCCTCTCTCAACAGAAAAGCATGGACCGACCACCATTGCCATGCACTTCTTTATGGTTTGCATGAAAACGCCGGGCAGTGCCCGGCGTTTTCACCTGAACAACCAGTCTGATCACAGCAGCACTATCAGCGATCGGCCGCCTCGATCAGATACATCTTCACTTCCTGCAGGTCCAACGGGCTGGGCGCTTCTGGTGCGTCAAGCGCCAGGCTGGATGCCTCGGAGCGGTTGACGGCTACAGTTCGCGGCAGCCAGGATTTGCCTCGCAACGCCTGTCGTGTCATCCGACTGTATCGACCAACCAGGGTCACCTTGTATTTCCCAGCGGCAACGCCGCGCTGCACCTCCGCGACCCAGGCAAAACTCTTCGGCGCATCCATGTACGCACCATGCCCGGCGACAAGAACCGGCAGTTGCGAGGACGATAGCGCTTGATAGCCGAAGTCATTGCCTAGCTGGTCCTTGCCCTGCGAGATGGATGCCAACAAGCGATTGCTGCCATCGTCCCGCATCGGCATCAACAATGCCCTGCAGCGGTTCAGGTCGGTGGTCCACCCACTATGCACATCGTGAAACGGAATGCCTGGAAAGCGCTTATGGGCATCATTGCGCGCCTGGATAAACGCTTCCTTGGCCGGTGCGCTATAGATCAGGCCCCTGTCCCGTCGCTGCTGATAGGGCGCGCTGACCAAACACAGCAGCGCCGCGCCGATTGCCACGGCCGGGATCCAGGCTGGCACCTGCGAACGCGCCCAGCGGAACAAGCTCACCCCCAGGTGGGCGACAAGAATCGCCCCAGGAATTATCGAGGGCGCGTAGTAACGTTGCTGCATCACCGGCAATAGATACGTCTTGAGCGATGCCGAGCCGAAGCTGAAGTACAGCAGTGGCCACAGCCAGAAGCCGACCAATGCCAGCCAGCTCAATGCTTCGATGCGGGACATCTGCCCACGCCACCAGCGTGCGATCAGGTGCAGCGTCGACAGTCCGGCCAAGGCGAACAGCGCGGTCGTGTACTCCCCAAGCACAAACCTCAGTGTATGGAACCGATCAAGCACGCCGTGGCCCTGCGAGTCGACGAATCCGGCCAGGTCATGTGGGACCAGCAAACTGCCCACACTGGAATACCATTGCCCCGCCACACTCCTGAACAGCAGCGCCTCCAGCGCCAGCAGCAGCAGGAAGCCGGTACTGGCGATAGTCACATCACGCAGCAGGCGGCCAATGCCAGCACGCATACCGGCAAGGATCATCATTCCGGCCACCACCGGCATCAGCACGATGCCACTTTCCTTGATGGTGAAAGACAGGGCCATGCTCATACCCAACAGGAGTGCATGGCCTGCGGACACGCGCGACTGCACAGTTGGTGCAGATACCGCTTTCATCCACAGACACAGATATAGCAGCCCGACAATCAGGAAAAGCGTGGAAGAAAGATCCGGCAGCATGGCGCCGGCATACAAAAAGAACACCGGTTGAGCCACTGCCAACACGGTACTGAGCACCGATGCCAGTCGCCCCAGGAACTGCCTGGCCAGGTAATAGCCGGCCAGACCCAGCACCACGAAAAGCCCAGTGTAGGGAACGATCATCCATTCAAGGCTGCCACCGTTCTGGTACATCATCGCCCCCGGCAGCAAGAACACCGCCCTGCGCTCGGCCAACGATGCCACCGCGATGGGCTCGCCCAGCGCAACCTTGACCGCACCGATCATGTAACGGGTGTCGTCACTGCAATACAGGCCAGTGAAGAAGTAATAACCGACCAGTGCAAAGCAGGCCATGACCACGGCCGCGTAAGGTGCTTCCAGTTTCAGATTCCGCAATTCCCCGGCCTCCCGACCTGTTGCTGGTGTCGGCAGCGCCTGCCGACTCGATCAACGTGTAAAACGGTGCAGTACCCGTCGCGGGATCCTGCTGTAGTCGAAAGCAAAGAAGCCCTGCAACAGCACGAAGCCAACGATGGCCGCGATGCTCACCAGCGCCACCGTACCCGCGGGTGACTCAACCCCGCGCATCAGGTTGTGGTACCAGGTCCAGCCACCATGCGCGAGTGAAAAAAACATCAACACCACGCCACCCAGCAGCTGCACTGATGCCAGACTGAAGTCACGCAGGAAGTATTCATAGAAGATGCGCTTGAGGAAATTGCGTGCATGCGAGCGCAGGAAACGCGGGATTTCGCGCAGCGGGTTCAAACTGGAATGCTCATCGCCATAGACTGCGCGCATGGGCACATCGACCACCACCGCATCCATCAGGTGCAGCCGGAACAACAAGTCACTCTCGAAGAAATACCGCTTCTCAAGCTTGTCCAGTTCGACCTCGCGCAGGCAATCGGCATGAATGGCGGTGTAGCCATTGGTCGGATCGAAGATGTGCCAGTAGCCGCTGGACAGCTTGCACAGGAATGAAAGCGCAGCGTTACCCAGCAACCTGACCGGCGGCATCGAGGCGACGTCGCGGACATGGAAAAAACGGTTGCCTTTGGTGTAATCAGCCTCATTGGCAAGAATGGGCCGCACGAAACCTTGGATCAAGGCCGGGTCCATCTGCCCATCGGCATCCAGCTTCACGCAGATTTCGGCGCCCAGCCCAAGCGCGGCGCGGTAGCCGGCAACCATTGCGCCGCCCACCCCCTGGTTGTGCTCGTTGAAGACAACATGCACGCGCGCATCGGTGCACTCAGCCTGGACCCGGAGTCCCGTGGACTCCGGGCAGGCATCATCAACCACGATGACGAGGTCTACCCCGTCATCGATCCGGGAAATGACTCCCAGGATCGAGTCGCGGGCGCGGTACGCCGGAATGACAACGGCGATCTTCGCCTTCGCAACTCGATTTTCCATCATGAAAAGACTCAGCCCAGCAGGTCAGCGACGCCAGCGCGCTCTTCTTCCAGCTCGCCCAGGGTGATGTCGATGTACTTCTTGGAGAAGTCGTCGATCGGCAGGTCCTTGATGATGGTGTACTCGCCGTTCTCAGTGGTTACCGGGAAGCCGAACACGACGCCTTCCGGAATGCCGTAGGAGCCGTCGGACGGCACGCCCATGGTCACCCACTTGCCGTTGCTGCCCAGCACCCAGTCATGCACGTGGTCAATGGCGGCATTGGCAGCCGAAGCGGCCGAGGACAGGCCACGGGCGGCGATGATCGCTGCGCCGCGCTTGCCGACGGTCGGAATGAAGGTGTTGGCGTTCCATTCCTGATCGTTGATCAGCTCGCCGACCTTGGCGCCGCCGGTGGTGGCGAAGCGGTAGTCCGGGTACATGGTCGGGCTGTGGTTGCCCCACACGGTGAAGTGCTCGAAGCTCTCCACGGTCTTGCCGGTCTTGGCAGCCAGCTGGCTCAGGGCGCGGTTGTGGTCCAGGCGCAGCATGGCGGTGAAGTTGCGCGGGTTCAGGTCCGGCGCCGACTTCATTGCGATGTAGGCATTGGTGTTGGCCGGGTTGCCGACCACCAGCACCTTCACGTCACGCTTGGCGACGGCATTCAGCGCCTTGCCCTGCACGGTGAAGATCTTGGCGTTTTCCAGCAGCAGGTCCTTGCGCTCCATGCCCGGGCCGCGCGGACGTGCGCCGACCAGCAGGGCCACGTCGACGTCCTTGAAGGCCACCAGCGGGTCAGCGGTGGTCACCACGCCGGCCAGCAGCGGGAATGCGCAGTCTTCCAGTTCCATGACCACGCCCTGCAGGGCGGCCTGGGCCTTTTCGTTGTCGATTTCGAGCAGCTGCAGGATGACCGGTTGATCCTTGCCCAGCATTTCGCCAGAAGCGATGCGGAACAGCAGTGCATAACCGATATTGCCGGCAGCGCCGGTTACGGCAACACGAACGGGTGCTTTCATGGGGGTTTCCTCTGCTAAGAAGCGGGTGTGGGGTAAAGCCGGGCACGCGCAGCTGCGCTCGCCGGGCTGGAATCAGAAACGGCCACCTTGTCAGGTGGCCGTCGGAGTCAATCAGGCGGCGAGGATCTTGTTCCACTCGGCGACGCGGTCGGCCTTGGCGGCCAGCACGGCGTCGGTATCGCCTTCCAGGGTGATCTTGTTGATCGCATCGCCCTGCTGGATCGCGTCAACCACGTCCAGGCCTTCGAGCACCTTGCCAAACACGGTGTGCTTGCCATCGAGCCAGTCGGTCTTGATGTGGGTGATGAAGAACTGGCTGCCGTTGGTGTTCGGGCCGGCATTGGCCATGGACAGCACGCCGCGCTCGTGGCGAACGCCGTTCTTGGTTTCATCTTCAAAACGGTAGCCCGGGCCGCCACGGCCGGAGCCTTCCGGGCAGCCGCCCTGGACCATGAAGTCAGCGATCACGCGGTGGAACGCCAGGCCGTCATAGAAGCCGTGCTTCACCAGGTTGACGAAGTTGGCCACGGTCAGCGGTGCCTTGTCGGCGTACAGCTCGACCTTGATCGGGCCGCGGGAGGTGTCGAAATTGGCGATCAGCGACATGGGAAATCCTTAGTAAAGAAGACGACTCTCAATAGCCCGCTAGTTTACACCCGGCTCCGCCCGTGCTGCTGCCCTTCGCCGGCAGCCCGCCCGGAAGAAGTCTGAATGGGCTATCAGACCAGTCTGAACGGCAGATTTCGCACAACGCCGACATAGCGCTATAATGCTGGACTCATTTTCCCCATTTCACGGCACCGGCTGGCCGTCTTTCGCATGTCCATCGAAAATCTTCGCAACATCGCCATCGTCGCCCACGTCGATCATGGCAAGACCACCCTCGTCGACCAGCTGCTCAAGCAGTCCGGCACCCTGTCCGAGCGTACGGTACTCGCCGAGCGCGTGATGGACAGCAACGACCAGGAAAAGGAACGCGGCATCACCATCCTGGCCAAGAACACGGCCATTACCTGGGAAGACAAGAAGACCGGCATCAAAAACCGGATCAACATCGTCGACACCCCGGGACACGCCGACTTCGGCGGCGAGGTGGAGCGCGTGCTGTCGATGGTCGACACCGTGCTGATCCTGGTCGACGCGATGGACGGCCCGATGCCGCAGACCCGCTTCGTCACCCAGAAGGCCTTCGCGATGGGCTTCAAGCCGATCGTCGTGGTCAACAAGGTTGACCGCCCGGGCTCGCGTCCGGAGTGGGTGATCGACCAGGTGTTCGACCTGTTCGACAAGCTCGGCGCCACCAATGAGCAGCTCGACTTCCCGATCGTCTACGCCTCGGCCCTGAACGGCTATGCCGGCCTGGAAGATACCGTGCGTGACGGCGACATGACCGCGCTGTACGAAGCCATCATGCAGCACGCGCCGAAGCCGGAAGTTGACCCGGAAGGCCCGTTCCAGATGCGCATCAGCCAGCTGGACTACAACAACTTCGTCGGCGTGATCGGCATCGGCCGCATCCAGCGTGGCACCCTGAAGAAGGGCATGCAGGTTGCCGTGATCGACCGTGAAGGCAAGAAGCGCAATGGCAAGGTTGGCCAGGTCCTGGGCTTCCTGGGCCTGGAGCGCATCGAGCAGGACACCGCCGAAGCCGGCGATATCGTTGCCATCTCCGGTATTCCGGAACTGACCATCTCCGACACCCTGTGCCACCCGGAAACCCCGGAAGCACTGCCGGCACTGACCGTTGACGAGCCGACCATCTCGATGACCTTCCAGGTCAACAACTCGCCGTTCGCCGGCAGCAAGGACCTGTCCGGTGGCAAGTTCCTGACCAGCCGCCAGCTCAAGGACCGTCTGGACCGCGAGCAGGTCCACAACGTGGCCCTGAAGGTGGAGCAGCTGGAAGACGCCGACAAGTTCCTGGTCTCCGGCCGTGGCGAGCTGCACCTGTCGGTGCTGATCGAAACCATGCGTCGTGAAGGCTACGAGCTGGCCGTGTCGCGCCCGGAAGTCATCATCAAGCAGATCGACGGCCAGGCCATGGAGCCGATCGAGCAGCTGGTGGTGGATATCGAAGAAATCCACCAGGGCGGCGTGATGGAAAAGCTGGGCTCCCGCAAGGGCCTGCTGAAGAACATGGAAACGGATGGCAAGGGCCGCGTGCGCCTTGAGTACCAGATCCCGGCCCGTGGCCTGATCGGCTTCCAGAACGAGTTCAAGACCCTGACCCAGGGTTCTGGCCTGCTGTTCCACGTGTTCGACCATTACGGCCCGAAGGAACAGGGCGCCATCGCCAAGCGCCAGAACGGCGTGATGATCGCCAATGCTGCAGGTGCCACCCCGGCCTACTCGCTTGGACCGTTGCAGGAACGCGGCAAGCTGTTCGCCGCCGAAGGTGACAACGTGTATGAAGGCCAGCTGGTCGGCATCCACTCCAAGGACAACGACCTGACCGTCAACGCCATCAAGACCAAGCCGCTGACCAACATGCGCGCTTCGGGTAAGGATGACGCGATCCAGCTGACCCCTGCGATCAAGTACTCGCTGGAGCAGGCCCTGGACTTCATCGAGGACGATGAGCTGGTCGAGATCACCCCGAAGGAAATCCGCCTGCGCAAGAAGGGTCTGACCGAGAGCGAGCGCAAGAAGTCCTCGCGCGGTTGATGCGTTGACCAGCAACACGCCCTACAACCCGGATCCGCATGCGCATCCGGGACTGGCAGCCATCGCGCTGCTGGAAGCGGGAAAGGCCGTACTGGCCTTTCTCGCTGCGGCTGGCCTGGAAATCTCCGGGCCGGCTCCGCTTCGCAACATCATCAACGCCCTGATCCACCGTGCAGGTGGTGACCCCGAGAACGGCGCGTTCTCCTCGCTGCTGGGCATGATCACCCCCGATACCGTTCACCTCGGCGCCGCCGTACTGGTCGGCTACGGGCTGCTGCGCATGCTGGAAGCCTGGGGTTTGTGGCGCGCCAAGGCCTGGGCCTCATGGCTGGGCTGCATCTCTGCTGCGCTGTACCTGCCGCTGGACTTCTACGCCATCGTCAAACACCCCGGCTGGGCCTCGTGGCTGCTGCTGGCGGTCAACGTACTAGTCGTCTGGGTACTGGCCCGCGACCTGGGCAAGCGCCACCGCAAGCGGTAGTGCTCCACCTGTAGTGCCGAGCCATGCTCGGCATTGGCCTTTATCGATACCGCCCCTGCCGAGCATGGCTCGGCACTACATGTGCAATTTCGGCGCCGCGCAACATCACAGCTGCCAGCCCCATCTGCACCACGCATACGGATAGTCCTGCGGCCTTTCGCATAGCCCTGCCCTCACAGGATTGTGCAGCAGGTAGTTGGCCACACCTCGCAGCGACTCATCTCGCCTGATCGCGTGATCGTGATAGCCGGTCTGCCAGATCGATCCCGCACCGCCGATGGATCTTGCTGAGCGCGATTTCAGGCGCTGCAGGCAGGCGCCGAGCGATCTGGATTGAAGCTGCAACAGCCAATGTAGGTGATCGGGCATCACTACCCAGGCAAGGCTGTGGGCAATGCCGGCAAGTTCGCAATGATGGAGCGCTTCGATCACCTGTTCGGCGCTCTTCGGCCCAGCAAACAGCGGTACGCACCCGGCGGTTACCGTGGTGATTGAGTACACATTGCTGGGCAGCGAAACGCGCCCGAGGCGCAATTTTGGACTGGACATCGCTACAGCCTGAGGCTGGCGATCTAGTAGGTCCGTCAGGGATTCAAGGCTGCACCTGTAGTGGGGGGCGCGGGCGGGGGGTGGGCGGGGGGTGGGGGGCGGCG
>NZ_JBRREB010000055.1:0-28909 GCF_056759995.1 Stenotrophomonas sp. STEN030
AGCTGGGCTCCACCCCCACCCGGCGCGCGGGGGGGTGTCCCCAAAAAAAACCAATCTCTCACCCCGGTTTGCCCCGGTTTGCCCGAGCAGGACTCAACGTGAGGTCTTGAATTTCACCTCAACCCGACGGTTCGGCAGCAGGCATTCCCTCAGCTTCGCCCCGCTCATGCCGTCGCAGGCCTGCACCTGCTCGCTGTCACCACGCCACTCGTACTTGATCGAGTCCGCAGCGATGCCCTTGCCGATCAGGTATTGGCGAACGGTCTGGGCGCGGCGTTCGGACAGGCCTTGGTTGTATTGATCCGTTGGGCCTTTCAGACGGTCGGCGTGGCCGATCAGCTGCACGCCAGTAATCTGCCGCTTCTCTTCACTGGCACGACGCAATACCTCGTCCACTGAACGCAGCGATTCCGGACGGATATGCCGCTGGGTGTCCTTGTCGAAATCGAACACCACGTTGGCGGTGAGCACCGCCTCCTGCGGCGGCACGACTGCCGGCTCCACCTCACACTGGCGCGCCAGGGCTTCGGCGTCGTTGGTCAGGTCTTCGGCGATCTGGATATATGGCTTTGAGTGCCGCCATTGCTGCTGGTTGAATTCGTTGCCGGCATGCACCAGCTCCACTTCGCCACAGGCTACCGCCTGCTGCGCACATTCAAACCCCGGGGTTCCGTGGATTACGCGCAATCGCTGCCACAGATCCTCGCGCAGGCGGCGTGCGTCATTCACCAACGGGGTATCCGTTGGCATCGGTGAGACGCCCCGCTCCATGCCATCGATCAGCTTGACCGACTCATCCAAGGCCAGCTGCGGGAAGTCGCTGCGGTCATTGCGGCTGTACTCGTGGAAGGACACATCCAACCAGCATTGCGCCTTGGACAGGTGGTAATCGCGTACAGGGCGGCCACCGTCGTTGAGCGCCTGGATCCTGTCCTGGGTGGCCTGGTAGCGCGAATGATCCGCGTACAGCGCCTCGTCGGTGATGCGCGCTTTCTGCGGCAACAACTCAGTACGTTGCCCGGCGCTGGGCTGCTGCGCCAACAACGGCGCCGTGCAGGCCGCGCTCAGCAGTATTGCAATCATCAATCGCGTACGACGAGGTGTCATGTCAGGGTCCTCAATGCTGCGCCGGCTTGCGGTAGCGGTTGTCGTCGCGACGGAAAAGATCTTCGTCGAATTTGAAACGCAGACGGATGAAGGCGCCTTCGTCGGTGTACTCGTAACCGGCCAGATCCCGGTCAGCCTCGAAGCCAACGAAGTTATAGCCCGCCGACAGCCACAGGTTCTGCCGCAGCAAGCGCCCTATTTCCATGCCGTAGGCGTACTGGTTGCTGCCGTAGTCGCCGCGGAAGGTGGTACCGAGCACGCCGACATCCCAGTTCTCGGTTATGTCGTACACGATACGGCCCGACAACAGCACGCCTCGGAAGCTGTCTTCAACACGACTACCGTCGTTGTATGCGAAACGGTCCTTCTGCCACTTGGCAGCGATGCGCCCCGTCAGCCACCACGGCCGCGACGGATGCCAGTCGGCATGGGTGGAGACGATATGCGCTGCAGTGCGGATGTCCTGACCCACATCCTGCTGCAAGGCGCCGTCGATACCCATGCCACTCTTGTCCGACTCCAGCTTGTACTCATACCGGGCCAGTGCATTGACACGGTTCCTGTCGGTATCGCGGTAGGCGACACCGAGCTGGAAGCGATCCTGCATCACATCACCACGTGACTTGTAGTCGGTGGCCAGCAGGTAGTTGCGCGCAAGCAGCGTCCAGTCACGATTGAGCTTGCGTGCCCACATCAGCTGGAACAGCGTGGTGTTGAACTCCTCGTTGGTGGCTGGCGTGCTGTCCACATCGCCGGAGATGCGGTACTCCAGGCGCATGGCACCGCGCCACAGCGGGTTGGCGCTGTAGTCCAGGCCCAAGGCCAGCGCGGTGGAATCGCCACTGTCGCCGTCGTATATCTTGACGTGCTCGGCGGCGGTGCTCAGGCGCAGGCCTTCGCGCACGCTCCAGTCGTTGCGGATACCCGACGCCATCTGCACATCACGCCCAGCAATGGCATCACGCAGGCGGTACTCGCTGAACACCTGGGTGTCCTTGAGGTAGGTGCTGTCCACACCGAATACCAGCGCATCACTTTCCCTATCGGTAGTGGTGATGCCGTACGCGCTGGTCAGACCGGTCTGCTTCTCGTAACGGCCGTATAGCCGATTACGCTCGCGCAGCTGGTAGTCAGCACCCAGGGCTACCCGGTTGCGGTCTTCGCCATTGACGTCCTGCTCGTACTCACCACCCAGCACCAGCTTATCGGTGACCTTGTAGCCGGCACCAACGTGCACGCTGTCCGATTCCAGCTTGGTGCCGATCGGCAAGCTGCTGGTGGGCATCGTGCCGCCACTGCGGATGATTGGCAGGCCGGTAAGCGGGTCCAGCGGCTGCTGACCAAAGCCCAGCGCCCCGCCGGCCGATCCCGTGGCAAACCCGCCACTGAGACCGCCAGTGCTCCCGAACGGCGGCAGCGTCGACCACGGCGAGTAGGCACCGATGGTTTCGCGGATGCTGCGTACGCCAAGATCCAGCGTCAGCCGCTTGGTCGCGTCAATGCGTACACCTGCACCGGCCGCATCGCGGTCGCCGCCATCGGGATTGCGGTCCTCGCTGCGCATTGCCTCCACGTACACCTGGAAGCGCGGATTGACCGTCCAGTTCAACTCCATATCGTATTCACCGCGCCCGCCGTACAGCGGCGAGGACGGGTTGTTGAACGCCGGGTCACTGCGGCCGGCAAACAAACGCGCATCGAAGGCCTTGCCGTCGTGGGCGAACTCAAGCCGGTAAGCATTGCCGCTGATGTCGCCGCTGAGGTTCTGCAAGCCAGGCGTTGCGTACTGGTTGATCGAGTTGGTGTTGACCTCGCTTTCGGTACGCGCCGCTTCCAGCACCATCCAGGTGTTGGGGCCGAAACGGAATCCCAGGTTGGCACTGCCCATTTTGAACGGTGCGAACGGATTTTCGTCGTTCACAAAGGAGCCGCCGGCCTCGATGTACTTGTTGACGCGGAACTGCGCATCAACGCCGTACACCCAGAATTTCTCCGTGCCCTGGTCCAGCTCATAGGTCACCCGCAGCGAGATCGGGTTCAACTCGCTGTCGAAGGCCGGCAGGAAGCTGTTGAGCAGGATGCGCCCGGAGAACGGCTCGAAGCTGTAATCAATCAGCCGCCCCAAACCACGCACATTGATGATGCGGCTTGGCTGGTTGCGGTCGCGGGTAATTACTTCCACCCGCTCGCTACCTTCCAGCACAGCGCTGTTGCGCAATGCGTACGGGCCACTGCCCTGGCTGGGGAACTCGTCAATCACCTGCCGCAGCGAATCTTCCATGGCGAACACATTGCCGCGCACCCGTTTGCCTTCGAAGTGCCAGCCGAACCCGGTGGCGGTGCGGTTGTAGGTGCCCAGGCTGCGCATCACCGCCTTGCCGCTGGCACTGATGCCGGTCTGCGTGGTCAGCGTGTCGCCGGTCTGGAAATCGCCGTACATCATGTAGCTGCGGTTCTTGTCGATGCGCACGTACAGGCGCTCGGCCGAGCGTGCATCGAAGCCACGCAGCGAGGAGTCGCCATACACCGGATAGAACTCTTCCGGTTGGATGTCGCGCAGCAGGCGGCCACGTACTTCCTTGTCCGAATCGTAGGCGGCGGTGAGCAGGTACTCGCCCTTGATCTTGCCCTTCACGAAGAAGGCGGTACGTGCGGCGGCATTGGCCTTGCCACTGTTGAAGCTGCGCTCCCAGCGGCGGATATCGCGGTCAAAGCCATCATCACGGCGGGCGGTATCCAAGCTGGCACCGTTGCGGAAGTTGACGATGCCTTCAACCAGACCGGTCGCCAGCAGCTCGCGCATCTCCGGCAGGAAACTGACCGTGTTCTCGGCGGTGACGCCTCCCGAGGTGATGCGTACCAGCACGTCCTGCGGCACGTCCGGTGCCAGCAGGTCGAACTCGGCGCTGCCATTTTCTACCGGCAACTGGATGCCCGGCGTGCCGCGGTCGGCGTCCAGACGACCTGGTCCGAGCTCGTCGGTGCGGCCGCCGATCAAGCGTACCCGGCCACCGCTGTACTCGATGGTGGCGAAGCGCTTGCCCGGCAGCAGCTTGCCATCTGCTCCCAGCAACTGCACCCGCACATGCACCGGCGACTGGCCATCGGCCGGCACACCGTCGCGGTCCACATCCACCCGCAGCGTGTCCACATCAGCATTGACGCTGTAGTCGACCGCTCCGGACTGCATGTTGATCGCCTGCGGCGGCGCATCGGTTGAACCCAGCGACTGCGGGTTGGCAATCGGGCTGGAGCTCAGTGCACCGTCGAAACGATGACTGTCTCCCAGCGTCGCGACTTCTCCGGCACTGGGGCCACCCTGCGCGCTGGCAGCAACCGACGCTGCCGGCAGGCCGCCATCGGTGGTGTTGGCGACCGCCATGCTGCCGGACTGCTCAGCCGCAATGCCAACACCACGCTGCGCCGGTTCCGGCCGCACGGTGCCACGCGGGGCAACAATGCCCGGCATCTGGTTTGCCGAATCGGTAGCGCCGATGGGTGCACGCAAGGGCTGCGCCTGGAAGCTCAGCGGCAGACCCGGCAGCTCCGTTTCCGGCGCACCGATTTCGCCCTGCGTACGGCGGGCCTTGACCTGTTCCAGCACTTCGTTGGAACCGCTGCCTTCGATGAAGTCGGCACGGTGCAGCTCACCGTTCTTCAGATCGATGAAGAGGCTGTCAGCATCACCGAGGTTGCGGTTGCTGCTGGTGGTCAGACGCGAGCCGCGCGGCAAGGTGCTGGCATCCACCTTCAGCGTGTGGCTCTTCGGCGCCAGGCCGCAGTAGCTGTACTTGCCTTCCGAGTCGGACACCATCCAGGTGCCGTCATTGAAGTAGAAGCGCACGCCCGGAATGCCGATTTCTTCGCGGTCCTGCAGGTGGTTGTTGTTGCTGTCCACGAATATCTTGCCCAGTACGCAGGCCTCATCGGTGAACACGCCACCGGTGACACGCACGCGATACTGCGCAGGATTGGAGGTCACACCGCCCGGGTAGGGATACAAGGTGCCCGGGTCGACGCAGCCGCCTTCGGTGGAGCAACCATGCGCTTGGGCGCGGTTGATGCCGTCGCCCTGCATAGCGCCCACGCCGATCCGCACGCGGTAGGTCAGCAGTTTCTGCTGGCCCTGGCGGATGCTGCCGACGTTGAACACCAGTCGCGGACCGGGTTTGCCGAACGGATCGGCAATGCCGCCACCGTCTACCCGCGCCGTGCCGTTGATGTAAGTGAAGCCCGGCGGCAGATTGTCGATGACGTTCACCGTCTGCAGCGGTTCGCCGGCGGTCTGGCGGATGCTGATGGTGTACAGCATCGTGTCACCCACCTCGACCACCTGCTTGTCACCGGTCTTGCTGATCACCAGGCCCGGTGCCACCGCCGGATCCAACGGCAAGTGGTTGTGGACGATATTGGCCGTGGCCGAGCCAGCAAACAGACCCAGGAAGTACTGGGTGCCTGTGCCAACCGGTGCGGTTGGTGCGGTCGCCTGCGGCTGCACCTTGTAGGTAGTGCCGGATATGTCGGGCGGCGACAGGCTGCTGGTTTCAGCAGGAATCAGCGCCGAGCGGAAGGTATAGCCGGCCGGCGGCGTCACCGTCAGCTGGAACTCACAGCGACTGGGCGCAGCCGGCCCCAACAGGAACTGGTAGTAGCCATCGCTGCCAACCGTCATCGAGATCTGATTGCCACTGATGCTGTAACCGCCCTGCCCGCCATTGAGCACGCCGGTGGCCGGGTCATAACCGGCACACATGCCGACCGGCGCCAAGGTCACGATCGCACCCTGCACCGGGTTGCGGGTCACTGCGTCATAGACCAGGCCACTGGGGTCTACCGGCAGGCTCTGCTGCGGCAGGTTCTCGCCAGCGCGCAGCACTACTTCCAGCTGGGTGATGCCGTCGCTGTCGATGCGACAGGTGCTACTGGTGCCATTGGCAATCGCGCTGCTTGAATCGCACGGCGCAGGCGGCCCGGCTGCAGTTTCGCCGGTCACCGGGAAGCCCCACAACACACCGCTCTGCGGGTGACGGAAGCGCACATCGAAGCGCGTGCCCGGCAGCAGATCATTGAAACGGTAGCTGCCATCGGCGCCGGTGTTGGCAGTGCGGATGACTGTGTTGCTGACCGGGTCGAACAGCTCCACGGTCCAGTTCTGCAGGCGTACGTCGCCGGCATCGAGCTGCGCATCATCACTGCCGATATCGAACCAGACTGTGCCGGACAGGGATGCGGCTTCCTGCACCTGGGTCATCAACCGGCAGGCGTTCTGGGTGATGGCCGGGTCGCAGATCGGCAGCTGGGTTACATCGCCATCAAAGGCACCCTGTTCGGCCGGGGACGGCGCGTGGTCAGCATCTTCGCCACCGCCACGCACGATCACCGCGTTATGGATCGGCGATGCCGCTGCGGCCGCTGCGCCCACCGCCACGCTCACACTGATGGCATCAGGCGAGGTGACGCCACTGGCGAGAACGGTGCTGCTGATGCAGCTGAAACGATCGGCACCGGGCGCTCCGGTGCAACTCCAGGCGCTACCAGTCGGCGTAGCGGCCAGGGTCACGCCGGTCGGCAGACGGTCATCCACCTGATAGCTGCCAACCGTTGGCTGCGGCCCGATGTTACGGACACGTACGGTGTAGGTAGCCGCGTTGTTGACGGTGAAACGGGTCGGGTCGGCGCTCTTGCTGACCACCAGGTCCGGTGTATCGGCGACCTCGCCGAAGTTCTGCTCGATGGAGTTCTGCCCCAGCGCCAAGGTGATCGCACTGATCGCCGATGGCACCGTGCTTACCGGGGTGGCAACGCCCATGGTTGCGCCATTGACGGTACCCGGCGTGGTGATGCCGTTGGTGGTATCCGGTGGCTGGTTGGGCTCGGTAACGGTATAGGTGCCCGGGCGCAGGTCGTCGAACAGATAGGCACCGTTGGCATCGGTGACCACGCTGCGCGGCGGCACTATTGCACGTGCGTTGGGCAGATCATCGTTGCCGGTGAGCTGCAAGGTGACATTGGCAATGCCTGACTCGCCAGCATCGATGATGCCATTCTTGTTGTTGTCGTAGTACACGCGCCCGGCGATCGACGAAATGGCGATCTCGCCGAAGTTGTTGTCGATGCTGGCCTCATCCACGGCCAGTACGATGGCGCTGATGACTGACGGGGTCGCGGCTACCGGGGTGACGGTGCCACCACTACTTCCAGCGACGGTGATGCCATTGAGGGTATCTGCAGGCTGGTCGGGCTCGGTGACGACATAGGTGCCTGGCAACAGCCCGGCGAACAGGTAAGCACCATTGGCGTCGGTGGACTGGCTCAACGCCACCGTTGCATTGTTGGCATCGGTACCGCTCAGGACAATATCCACCCCGGCGATGCCGGTCTCGCCACTGTCTATGACGCCGTTGTTGTTGGCATCCAGCCATACTTTGCCAGCCAGCGACGCGCCGATTGGTTCCTCGCCAAAGTTGAAGTTCAAACCTTCACTGGCACCGATACCCAAGCTGAGATTGATCTGGCTGATGCGGTCGGTAGTGTTGGCGTCGCCCGCCAGCGCCGTTCCAGGTACGCAGCCGCTGGTGCATGCCGCACCGTTGATGGTGCCCGGGTTGACCGCTGTTGCGCGGTTCCGGTACATGCCCGCAGGCAGCGGCTCGCGCAAGGTGTAGGTGCGGGCGGGGTCCAGATCGATGAACTGATAGGCACCCGCTGCATCGGTGGTAGTGGTCTGCAACACGGCCGAGGTGGCTGCGTCCAACAGCTCGACAGTTGCGCCTGCAATCGCCGGGTCACTACCCACGGTAAGCAGATTATTGAAGTCGGCATCCACGTAAACGAAGCCGGCCAGACGCGCGTTGTTCAACTCCGGGAAGTTGTAGCGCACGCCAGTGCTGTCCACCGGCACCACAATCGCGCTGTAACTGGAGTTCGGCGCACCCGCTGCATAGGTGCCACCAAACGAGGGCGCGAACGGCCCACTATTCGGTGGATCGACCGGGCCATTGGCAAAGCCCACCGGTTGTGTCTGCAAGATGCTGTAGCCACTCGCATTGGAAGGAGAAAGATTGCCGAAGCTGTAATCGCCATTGGCATCGGTGGTCGTACTGAGACTGACCGCGTTGCCGTACTCATCGGTACCGCTCAGCGTCAGCGCAACGCTGCCGATGCGCGGCTCCACTGCGGCGGCCTGCGGAACACCGCCATTGCTACCACTGCGATCGCGGTCCTGGAACACCGTACCGGCCAAGCTGGAAGCGGTGACATTGATCGGTGCGGTAGCGGTGTTGTTGCCTGCATTGGTGTCCACTTGCTCGGTGCCGACGGCAACCGTATTGATCGCATTGCCGCCGGGAGGAATCACATCCCAGCGCACCGGGATGATCACCCGCACGCGACCATGATTCGCCCCCTCGGAGGTCACATCGCCCACGTTGCAGGTGACGTTCTGTCCATTCTGTGTGCAATTGCCGGTTCCGTTGGGTTGGTCATCCGGCAAGGTCGCGATGTCCGGGCCTATCTTCCGCCAGCTGATGGGCGTCCCGGTAACCACCATGTTCGGCGGCAAGGTATCGGTAATCACCGTACCGGTGCCATTGAGTGGGCTGGAACCGTTGCGGTCGCGCGACAAGCTGTTGCCGGGGCCGTTGTTCTCCACGTCGAATACCCAGTAGAACGGCTCACGGATCGACACCGAACTCAGCACGGGCGGCAGCGCAACACTGGGGTCTGGATTCGGCGGAGTGAGTCTGGAAACTGCTCGCTTGCTGATGGCAAGGTCCACCTTGCTGCGGATTGCGGTGGTTTCGCCCTCGGTGTTGTTGCCCAGGTTTACTTCCGGCTCGGCGCCGGCGGCCACAGCCACATTGTTGATCGCGTCACCACCCGCCCCCGGCTGCGACTGGTATTGGTAGCGCAGGTACAGCGTAGTGGTGGCGCCGGCTGCAATCAGCCCTTCCACCTCGATGCCAGGGAAGCCTGCGCCCGGCACTTCGCACTTCACCGTCAGCGCGCTTCCCGTGGTCGGGTTGGTACCTGCGGTCAGCGGGCATCGAATGGTTGTGAACGGCCCACCCGGCGAAGGCGAGCTACCGATAAAGCGCAGCGTCTTGCCCGCTTCCGGGGTAATGGTGTCGGTGATGGTCACGTTGCTCGCAACCGACGGCCCGAGGTTCTGCACGGTCACCCGGTAATTGATGAAATTCGAGCTGGGATCATTGGGGTCGTAGGGCAAAGGATCGACGCCACCGGTGAAGCCGGTGTCGTCCTTGTTCACCACCAGGTCGATATCACCATCGCCCACCGCCACGGTAGCCGTCTTCTCATCATCGGCAGACGTAGCGATGTTGTTGTACTGGTAGTCGCCCCTGCCATCGGTGCCGCCACTCGGATCCGGGACGCCATCACCATTGAAATCGAAATAGAAGTCAGCGGTGTTGTTGTAGACACGCAGGCCACCGCCAACGATGGGATCATCCAAAGGCCGGATCACTACCGTCATGGTTTGCTGCTGACCGCCAGGGATATCCAACGGCGTGCAGGTGAGCACCAGCGTGCCTGCTGCTGCGCCGCGGGAGGTGACGTTCTGCAGGCCACCACTGCCCGGTGAAAGGGTCACACCACCGGTGACAGTTGGAACGCAAAGCGACGTTCCGCCACCACTCCGGATGTCGTTCACCAGGGTGAAACCCGGATCATCAGCACGTAGATTGATCACATCGCGGAACACCACACCGGGTGCCAGCGACGGGCCCTCATTGCGGTATTCGATGCGGTAAACCGTGTCTATGCCAACCTGAGCTGGGTCACCGGAAGTAATCCTCTTGGCCTCGGTCTTGACGTTGGAAACACGGGGTACGCGCACATAGTCAGAGCCAGTATTGTTGCCGGGGTTGATCTCGCCGGCCGCGCCCGGAACCGATGGGTCGATACCCGCACCTGCGGTGTTACACCATGCGCCGGCAGGTGCCTGCACCGCACCGCAGGCTGCCGCCGGATTGGAAGCGCTGTCAGCCAGCAGACCCGTCAGATTCACCACGATGTCTACAGGGGTGTTCGCAAGCAGCGGAGTAGCCCCGGATTCGCAGTGCAAGGTGCCTGAAGCACTGACCGAACAGCTCCAGCCAGGCGGCGCAACCGCACTGCCCGAGGTGACGCCCTGCAGAAAGCCCGGCAACGTATCCTCGATCACCACGCCGCGGGTAGCATCTGGCCCGGCATTGCGCACCGTGATGGTATAGCTCATGCCGGTGTAGCCGATTGGCAAGGTGTTGTCGGCGTCACCCGGGCCATTGGTGCGCTTCTCAATACTCAGGTCCGCACGCAGCGGCGAAGGCGTGATCCCGGCGCCGTTGCAGTTGTTGTTGCCGTTCGGATCGCCCAGGCCACTGCCGGTGCCCGGTCCTGTCGAGCCGCCGCTACCACCGGTACAGGCAGTGTTGGTCAGCGGGGAGCCTTCAGCATCGGGGTGAGCGAAGCTCAGCAGCTTCAATGGGGCAGCGCTCTGTCCCATTGCCAGCGGATAGGGACCAGTGAAGTCACAGGTCACGGTCTGCCGCGAAGGAGGCGGCGCATAGGCTGTAGCTGTACAGGTCCACGGCGCGGTGTTGGAAGGGAAGTACTCTTCGCCTGGAGCAAGTACGTCGACAACCTGCACGTCGCTGAGCGCTTCCGCCGGGCCCTCATTCTTCACGTTGATGGTGGAGGTGATGATGTAACCGCTGTTGGCCGGCGGGACCCCCGGGCCAGGCCAGGTAGGCGCCAGTTGCGGCGTCTTGCTCTTGCTCAAGCTCAGATCCGCGCCATTGGGCAGTACGGTGAAATTGGCGGTGCCATTGTTGTTGCTGCTGACCGGATCGGGCAGGCTGCCGCTGACTGCCGCGGTGTTGCTGATCGGACCGCTGCTGCCGGGCCCGGTCAGCGGCACACGGGCGACTATCGTGAAAGTCGCGCTGGCGCCAACTGCCAGCGTTGCGGGTGCCGGCAAGGAGCAGGCCCGCTGTGTATTCGCGCCGGTGGTGGTGCAATTCCACCCGGGCAGAGTGCTCGCACTTTCAATCAGAAAGCCGGCCGGCATCGGGTCGTTCCACGACACGTTTTCAGCTGGACTTGGCCCGTTATTGGTAACGGTCACGGTGAAGGTGATCAATTCTCCCGGCAGACCCGGGACCGGCGATGCGGTCTTGCCAATTGCAAGGTCGGCGCCTGCCGCAATAGCGACGGCAACATCGTCACTGTTGTTGCTGGCATTCGGATCCGGCGTACCCACCGCGTTGACCGTGGCGGTGTTGACCACGCTGCCACTGGCGACGTTGACCTTGCCCCTGAAGGTATAGCTCGCACTTTGGCCTACACCGAGCGCTCCGCCATGGGTGCCGTTCTGGTCGACGAACGTCCAACCGCCGCTCACACTCTGCGCGCTACCCGGTACAAACGTAACCCCGCTTGGCAAGGTGTCGGCGACATTGAAGTTGGTCGAGATGCTGGGTCCATTGTTGACGACGGTGATGGTGTAGGTAACTTCAGCACCAGCTACCACCGGATTAGGTGTGGCGGTCTTGCTCAAGCCCAGATCACCGGCCTGTATCAAGGTGGTGTTCTGCGTGGCCAGGTTGTCGTTTACGTTGGGGTCCCCGGCGAAGAAGGGATCGTTTGCGGGCAGGCTTCCAAGCGGAATGCTGGCGGCCGGAGCGGGCTGGCGACCGACCGCAGCCGTGATGTCGATCGTCGACGGTCCCAAGCCTGCAGTACTTACCTGCAGATTGATGGAGAAAGAATCATCGTTGTCGAGCGGCTGCGGAATGACGCAGACCACACGCGTACTCACCACAGCGTCAACGTTGCAATAACCGGGCAGGTTTATAGCGCTCGTTCCGGCTGGAATATCAAACGCGGCAACGGCGTTAGGCACCGCTTCCGGTCCGCCGTTGTGAATGGTCAATGTGTAGTCGATGACGCCGCCAGCAGGGATCGGGTCGGCGGCTTCGGAGAGACTCACGATTTCCAGGTTGGCCGCAGCAGCTACCGGCATCCAGCCCAGCAACAACAGCAACAGCATCGGGCCGAGAAAATATCTCAGCCAATGGCGAGCAACACCATCACGCCGTACCGCAGTATCCGCTCCCAGCAACTGCGACATCGCCAATCTCCAGAACTTCCACCACACGAAGGAATCCGCAGCACATCGCAGCGATGCGCCGGCGCCAACACGTCATGAACGATCTACAGCCCGAGGCATGCGTCACTGACAGTGATGCCTCGTCCCCAATTTTGGTGAGCCTGAATGCCGGCTGAGATTTGCATTGGATTACGTGAAGGCAATGTCAATTCTTCTGACACTGAAGTGCATTCCCTAAAGGAAGATCGCGTTATTGAGAACCCGAGACGTATTCAGCATCCAGTTGTCACAAGAGTTCTATCGAAGTAGCAGTTTCACTACTGAAGCCTCAATCGGCTCCCGCACATTGCTTTGATCACCCATATTGATCAGCCCACACCATCACGCATTTCGCGTGGATCTGAACCTGCTCGATGCCGCTGCGACAGGCATGCTCCGATCGAGGAAGTGCCCTTCCTGTGGCGCCGAGCAGATACCCGCAGGCAGAGGCCATGCGGAGATACCCCATTTGACAGGTCATGACACGCCAGCCATGAGTGTTCGGGTCTGAAATCGGGAACTCGAGCTGGCGTAGTTTCCTACCGTGCCTATGCCGTTCATTGCAGCAGTAATAACCGGCACCCCCAATCCTGAAACGAGGTTTGATTCCCGATTCAGACGACGACAGACGTCGCTCCTGCCCAGCCACTGAAATTCGACATCAACAATGACGCTTTGCAGTCAGCACGCCATGCCGGCCACACAACACAACTGGCGAGCACACAACTTCCCTGCGCCAACGCAGGCGTATCGGCCCTCCGGATACTCGGCGGACCAGCCAACCAGCCCGGCCCGGTTCCGCCTGCTAATCTTGGCGGTCATGGATGCCATCCCTCCCCAGCTTTCCGTCTCACCGGTCACCCGCCCTGCTGCCCGGCGATGCCGGTTGGACAGGCATGGCACCAAGCTAACCCTCTCCAATGTCTGATTCATCCGACAACGCACCACAGCACTACCGCTTGGATGACCTGCGCATCGATGTAGCGCGACAGCGCGTGATACGTGACGACGGCCAGGAACTGGACGTCTCCGGGCTCAACTTCCGCTTGCTGCATTACCTGCTGACCCAGGGCACCCGGGTGGTCGGCTTTGATGCATTGATCGCCAACATCTGGGCCCCGGCAGTCGTCAACGAAGAAACCGTTACCCAGCGGGTTCGCCTGCTGCGTCAGGCCTTGGGCGATGACGGCAGGCAGGCACGTTACCTGCGGTCGGTACGTGGCCAGGGCTACCAGCTGTGCAGTGAGCCTGTTGTCGAGGAGCCTGCAGTGGGCGCAGCTTCGCTACCCGGCTCCAAGCGCCGCTGGATCATCATCCCGGCTACGTTGCTGTTGCTGATCGTGGCCGGCGTTCTTTACTGGCAATGGCCGTCCCCGAATCCAGTAGCCGCCTCGCCGCTGCTGCAGCGCGCGGACTACTACGCCAGCATCGGCCAGCGCGACAACAACGAGCGTGCCATCGCCCTGTATCGCCAACGTCTGCAGGAAGCTCCTGATGATGTGCAGGCACAACTCGGCATTGCCCGCGCGCAGGCCGCGCGCGCCTGCCTGTACAACGGCAGCAGCGAGGACACCGAGCAGGCATTGCAGCTGGCGCAGGTGGTGATCGCGCGCCAGCCCAAGCTGGCATCTGCGTATGCGGCATTGGGCTATGCCCACGATTGCCGTGGCGAGATTGACGCTGCGCTGGCCGCCTATGAGCGTGCAGTGCAACTGGACCCGGCCGCGGATGCCAGCCGCGCCTCGGCAGCCTATCTGTATGCCCGCCAAGGCCGCTTGAGTGATGCATTGGCTGCAAATCTGGCCGTACGCGCACCCGAGCGTGTGCGCTTCTGGGAACTGCAGGTCGCATCCAACCTTGATTTGCTGGGCTATTCCGCAGCGGCGGAGACACGTTTCCGGCGCAGCTTCCAGCTGTATCCGGACAACGTGTTCTCCAACATTGCCTGGCCAAGCTTCCTCTACGAGCACGGCCGCCCCGGCGAAGCGCAGGCAGCGCTGGATGAGGCCTTCGCCCGCCGTACCGAACATGCCTCGCTGCATCTGCTGGCCACGGAGCTGGCACTGCAGCGCGGTGATGTCACTGCCGCGCAAACTGCGGTGCAAGAGGCGCGGGCACTGCGGCCACAGGCCAGTCTGCCAACTACCCTCGCCTGGATCACCGGCGCCGAGCCCAAGCCGGCTTCACAGGAACTGCTGGCGCGTTCGGCCGCGTTGCAGGCCGGGCTTGCTCAAGGCAGCGACCCATTCGATGGGATTGAGGCCGGCTTGCTGGCGGACCTGGCAGGCGACCGCCACGCCGCGTCGGTGGCATTGCAGGCGGCGGTAGCCGTCGGTTACCGCAACGCCGGCTACCTGCGGGCGTCACCGTTGTTTGCCGAGCTTCGCAAAGATTCCGGCTTCGCCCCGCTGCTGCAGACGATGGAAGCAGCCGTGGCAGCTGACCGGGCGCGAATCATCGCTTCCGGTCAGCTGCCAGCCGATGCGCAGGCGATTACGGTAGCGCGCTGAGAACGTAGTCCTGCAGCAGCTTCTGGGTTTCCTGATGCATGCCGCGCTGGTTGAAGCGGGTACGCGTCACCACAACCACCAGCTGCTTCTCAGGCACTACGAACACGGCATTGCCACCATTGCCGGACATCGCCCAGGCATGCACCGGCTTGCCACTGGCAGTGAACGGGAAGCGCCAGATCTGGTACCCGTAGTCGGCATCGAACGGGGTCTGCGCGTGCACCTCGGTCATCGCCCGGGTCCAGGCGGCCGGCAGCACCTGTTGGCCTTTCCAGCGCCCGCCATCGATGATCAACAGGCCCAGCTTGGCCAGGTCGCGACTGCGGTATTCGGTACCGCCACCGCCCATGCCCACACCTTCGGACGAACGGTTCCAGACCGACCTCTCGATTCCCAAGGGGCGCTCCAAGACCTCGTCGGCGAAGCGCTGCAACGGCATGCCGCTGGCCCGCTCGACAATGGCACCGAGCATGAAGGAATTGGCGGTGCAGTAGGCGAAGGCGCGCCCGTGCGGGCTGTCTGCCGGCCGCTTGTTCCACGACGCATAGCCGCGTTCTGGCAGGTCAAGGGCGAAGCCGGTCCAGTCGGCGCTGACATACATGCGCTCCTCATGCCCGGCCGAGTACTCGTTGTTGTCATCGCATTCCCACTGCGCGCTCATCGTCAGCAGGTCTTCAACCGTGATCGCGCTCTTGAACGCGCCCGGGTGGGCCAGCGTCCGCTCCGGGAAGAAGCTCAGCACCGGTGCGTTGACCCCGCTGATCAGGCCGCGATCGATGGCGGCACCAACCAGCATCGCGGTCACGCTCTTGGTCAATGAGCGGGTGTTGTGCAGGGTGCTGCGCTCGGCGCCGTTGAAGTAGGCCTCGTGGATCAGCGCGCCCCGGTGCACCACCAGCACGCTGGTGGTATCTGGCGCCTGGCCGCCGTTGATGGCAGCGTCCAGCGCGCTGAAGCGGGCGGCATCCAGGCCATGCGTGGCGGGAGCGGCGAGCGTCCAGTCATCGCTGGTCGGCAGCGGCGCGGCGGTGATGGCGGCCGTGCTCAGCAACAGCGCGGCGAACAGGGGAAAGCGGATCAGCAGTGACATCGGGGTGCTCCTTGAGTGGAGCGTCCAATCGAACATTGTCCCGGATGAAGCGCCTGATGCCTGGATGAAGATTTATGAAGTCACTAGCAATCAATAACTTGGCAAGAGCCGGGTCAAAACCGGCAAAACCGGGGTCATAGTCAGGTTTCTTCGAAACCCGACTCTGACCCCGGTTTTGCCTTTCAATTACAGCGCGGACCGGTCAGTGATGAACACCGGCAGCGGCACATCCAGCTCTTCCGCACTCAGCCCGCGCCCGGCGAGGAAACCGGCGATGTTGTCGGCGATGGCAGGATTGCCCACCCACATCTCGTTGTCATGGCTTGCGCTACGCACCAGCAGTTCCTTGCCCTTGCTGAAGCCAGGCAGCAGCGCCTGGGCATTGGCATGCGGGGTGCGGCCGTCGAGCGTGCCGCTGATGAACAACACCGGCACGTCGCTACGCAGTGGCGCACGGAAGGCTTCACCCAAATCCAGCATGCCCAGACCATCAGCAACTTCCGGGAACGGGAAGTTCAAGGCATCGCCGAGCAGGCTTTGGCGTGCCTGTGCTGCGGCCAATGCGCGCCGTTGCGGACTCTGCCCGGAAGCCACATCCATCGCCGTCGGCATGGCGCGCCAGCCGCCCAGGCCTTCACGCACCATCAAGGCGATGGCGCCGAGCAGGTCGTAGTTGCCAGCCTCGGCCTCACGCAGTGCCAGCGGCAGCATGCGCTGGGTTGAGCGGCGACCAAGTGCGATCGCTATCGCCATCTGTGCATCGAACTCACCGATGGTCACCTTGCGGCCATCATGCATCGGGCTGCTGCCCTGCCCCGGCTGCTCGCGCAGTTTGGCCAACACACGCTGTGCCGATCCTTGCAGATCCTCGAAACCGTCCTTCTTGGCGATGACCGCCAGGTCAGCCAGCAAGGCATCGCCAGTCAGCGGCAGCTTGAGCGTGTCGTCCGGGCCTTCGCTGCCCATCAACACAACGCGCTCCAGGCTGTCGGGGTGACGGCGCACAGTGGCCAGCGCCAGATGCGTGCCGTAACTCATGCCCCACAGGCTCAGCTTCGGCAGCGCCATCGCCTTGCGCAGGTACTCGATATCGTCGGCACTCTCGGCGGTGGTGTAGGCGCCCATATCAACCCCAGCGTCCTTCCAGAAAGCAAGGCAGCTGGCCAGTGCGGCCTTTATTCCGACCAGGGCCGCGTCACGCTGCAGCGGCTTGGCATCGTCAAACTTCTGCTCGTGCGGGCACTCGGGCGGCATCTCGGAGAAGTCAGTGCCGCGTTGGTCAAGCAGCAGCACGTCGGTCTCGCGGCGAACCCGATCAAATACCGGCCAGCGCGGGCCTAGCGCGGTGCCGAAGCCAGAGCCACCCGGGCCACCGGCCAGATAGACCACCGGGGCAGCGCTGCCATTGCCGCCGGTCGCCGGCAGCCGTACCACACGCAGGCGAATACGCGGTCCGTTCGGCTCGCTGTGGCGACGCGGGACTTCCAGGAAGGCCTCTTCGGTAGCGATGGTGCCGTTGTTCTTGGTCTGCATTGCATAGGGTGCAAACACCAGCGGTGCAACCGAATCCTTGGCCAGCACCGGCGAGGCGCAGGCCAGCGCAAGACACAGCACCAACAAGCGGCCGGCACGTCCCAGCTTCCCCTTGTGTACCGCAAGCACTGCGCCAGCGTCGTGTTGATGCGCGGCGACTAGCGATGCGTTTGAAGGAGCCGCCAACGACTGCAGGCAAGGACGGCAAGCACTGGAAACAGACAGAGAGTTGTTGGACATGGCGGGCTCCGACTAGATGGGAAGGTGGGTGTTGCCGTGGCCCCGGCAACCCGGAGAAACCTCCCGTTGCCCTCGCCACGGAGCCAGCATCCCTCCCCCAACGGCGCTTGCGGGGCGCGCGTCCGCCGAACAGCTCCAACTCACCCCCCAGCGTCTCCACGCAGCCGATACGATAGGCCCATGCCGATCCTACGAATCCTGAGCGTCCTGGCCGTGCTGGTCTTCGCGGTCGCCGCGTGGCTGGCCGTGCTGCTGCGCGACGTCAACAGCGTGCAAGTGCTGAGCGGAGAGATGGCGCCGGCCAGCGTTACCGCGACCGGCGGCCTGCCGACCTCGCCGCCCGCGGACACCAACTGGCAGCCAATCGATCAACAAAGGCTGGCCAGCTGGCGCGGCCCGTACTGGCTGCGCTGGCAATCGCCCGCATCCACGCAGCCGGACGATGGCGGTCGCGCCCTGCGGCTGTCCTTGCGCGGTGCCAGTCAGCTCTACTGGAACGGCCGGCCGATGCTGGGCAACGGCGTCGTCGGCACCAGCGCCGAGCAGGAGCAGCCCGGCCAGGTCGACATCACCCGCGTACTGCCAGCTTCCTCCCCCACAGGCACGGATGAACTGCTGGTACTCGCATCCAGCCACCATCAGCAGTTCGGCCTGTACAGCGCCGATGCCTTGGTTGCGGTGGCGCCGGCTGTGGTGTTGTACCAGCGCATGGTCCTGCCCTGGCTGATCGCCGCCCTCGCTACCGGTGCACTCGCCGCAGCCTGCCTGTACTTCCTCGCGTTGCAACGCGGCCGGCCGCAGATGCCGGGTGGGCGATTGCTGCTCGCCCTGTGCGCGGTCGGCATTGCACTGCCGGTGATCGAAGGCTGGCGCCCGTTGCTCGGCTACCTCTATCCATGGCACGGCCTGCGCCTGTATGCGCTGTTGGCGTTGCATGTGGCAGCGGCCATGCTGCTCCCCGCCTATCTTGCGCGACGTTACGGCGTTGCGGTGCCCAAGAGCCTGAGCATCGCTTACGCGGCTGCACTGCTGATGACTGCCGTGCTGCTGCCCAGCTTCGACATCCGCTCGGCGGTAGCACTGCTGCTAAGTCTGTTGGCCTCGGCTACGCTGCTGTTGCGCGCCAAAGGCGAGCGCGACGAACGCTGGCCGATCCTGGCCCTACTGCTGGCCGGTGTACTTGCCCTACTGTTCGCTCCGGGCGCGTTCCTTGATGGCCCCTACTTCCTGCTGCTGGCGGTGCTGGTGGGCTTCCTGCTGCTCTGCCATGCGGCGCAGGTCCGCGACCTGGACCTGCACAACGCCCGCCTGCGCGAAGAGCGTGCAAGCCTGTCGCTGCAGTTGCTGCAGCGAGGCATCCAGCCACATTGGCTGATGAACACGCTCACCTGCCTGCAGGAACTGATTGAACAAGCCCCGACAAAGGCAAGCCGCCTGGTCGAATCGCTGGCCGAGCAATTCGACCGCCTACGCGAAAGCAGCAGCCGCCAGAGCGTTCCGCTCAGCGAAGAGTTGGCCCTGTGCCGCAACCATCTGGACATCGTCGGTCAGGCCCTGGATCAGACCATGGTGCTGGAGGTCGACGCCAACGACCTGCAGCTGTCGCTCCCACCCGGTGTGCTGCATGCGCAGGTCGAGAATGCCTTGACCCACGCCGGCGCGGTGGCCTGTGCACAACGCCCGTTCCGCCTGCGCGTGCAGCGCGAGAACCAGCATTGGGTCCTTGAGCTGCGTAGCGCGCGTGGCTCCGCACCGCATCGTGGCCAGGGCACCGGCACCCGCTACATCGAGGCCAGCCTGGCCGCATCCCATCCCAACCGCTGGCACTACAGCCAAGGCGCCGATGGCGCCGACTGGTGCAGCCGGATCGAGCTTACATGCGCATATTGATCGTCGAAGATGAGCCGCTGGTCCGCCAGCGCCTGCTGCGCCTGTGCGCTGAAGTGGCCGGCGCCCGCGCCCGCTTCGATGCGGCAGCCGACCTCGACGCGGCCGGCGATAGATTGCAGCGCAGCGTTTACGACGGCCTGCTGCTGGATCTCAATCTCGGCGGCGAAGATGGCTTCGACCTGCTGCGCAGCGCGGTCGCTGGCCGCTATCACTGCGTGGTCGTATCCGCCCACCGCGAGCGCGCCCTGCAGGCCTTCGAGCACGGCGTGCTGGACTTCGTACCAAAGCCATTCTCGCGCGAACGGCTGGGTCAGGCATTGGAACGCCTGCTGGATGTAGGCCGCTACAGCTCGGGCCGCGCACGCTATCTCGGCATCTGGCGCGCCCAAGGTACGGCGCTGGTTGAGCTGGCCGATGTGCAGTGGATCCGCGCTGACGGCGACTACAGCGAGCTGCGCATGCGCGACGGGCGCAGTGAGCTGCACGACAAATCGCTGGCCGGCCTGAGCGCTGTGCTGCCGCCGGACTTCATCCGCTGCCACCGTTCCTATCTGGTCAACCTGCGCCACATCAGCACCCTGCATTCGGGAAGTGGCAGCCGCTACTGGTTGGTACTCAACGGTGGTGCTGAGCTGCCGGTCGGGCGCGCTCATGTTGCTGGCTTGCGGCAGGCGCTTGCGCTTGAGTGAACCACGCAACGGTATGGGAGCGAGTTTCGTAGCCCGGGGCAGTGCAGATCGCCGATGGAGCGCCTGCGCTCGCATCTACGGTAGAGATAACTGCATACGGACGGAAAATCCCGGGTGCGCTGCGCTTACCCGGGCTACATGGTCCTGCTGAATCTTTACGACCAGAGTGAAGTCGACTCTGAAGTCTCCAGCCTCTGTTCAAGGGCGCGTTGTTGGTGAACCCGCCTTGCTCAACGTCTCTTCGAAACCCGCCTTGTGCTCGTCGACCAAACGTACAAGCAGTCCCGGATCAACGAAAGCATCCTGGTCACCACTCGTGCGTCGTTCCTGCCGTTCAAGAATGCCAGTGGTATCCGGATGGCCGCTCAAGACGATGTCGGCATGCATCGCGCCGAGTTTGGCGAAGGTCGCGCGGAAGTCCTCGACGATAGCCGGATAACTGCGATTGCCGACCAAGGTATTGCCAGCAACGGTGATGCTGCACAGGAACAACAACTCGCGCGGCGTGCCGCGATCATTCACCGTCATGCTCCAGCTGGTGCAACCGGCGGTGTGCCCCGGGGTGAGGTGCGCGGTCAGTTCGATATCACCCAAACGGACCTTCTGCCCATCTCCGATGATCTCGTCCACCTTGATCGGTTCGAAGGGCTGGACGCCATAGTTGTTGTCACCCTGGTTTCTGCCATTTTCCAGTGCCCAACGATCCCCTGCACTGGCGAGATAGCGCGCGCCGGTGTCCCGCTTGAGTGCCGCCATCGCTCCAACATGATCGGCGTGGGCGTGACTGCTTAGCAGCAGCCGCACATCGGGCAAGGGAACGCCGATGCTCTCGATGTTGCGTTCAATCTGCTCAGCATTGGCAGCGAACGGCGCATCGAGCAGGACCGCACCCTGCTCCGACACGATCAGGTACGCAGCAAGTCCCTCCGTGCCTACGTAATAGATGTTGTCGACGATATGAAACGGCTTGATCGGCACCGTCCAGTCCGCCGGCGGGCCTGCCGACGCGGACGCCGTCAGCGCTCCGGAAACCAGCAATGCCGCCGCCCGCACTCCCCAACGAATCCCCTGCTTCTGCATCATCTGCGCACCTTGCCTGATAGGTGCAGGAACTGTGCGCCGCGCAGGCATATGCGACAAACGCGTAAAACTGGGCAGAGGCATGAGTTTTTCTTGGTCTTGCCACCCAGCTGCGCCTGGCTCGGCACGGAACGTGCCAAGCACCTGCCAATCCGGCACTAGACGGCCGCCGTTCGCAGTGCTCTGTAATTGCGATTTTCCGATGCGTAATTTTTACGGCTTCTTCATCGCTTCGTATCACCACCGGCTTGCGGCCAGCAGTATCTTCGCGTCCATCCGCCCCGAGAAGCCACAATGATCCGTCGATCCTTGTCACTGCTGCTTCCGCCCCTGCTGGCCATGGCAACGCTATCCGCCTGCGACTCCCCCAACAAGCCAAATGCAGTCGCGGAAAAAGCACCAGCAACAAAGGCCCGCGAGTTACCGCTGTTCGAAACCTTCGGAAATTTGCATCGCGACATCGGCAGCAAGGTGCCGTTGGCGCAACGCTACTTCGACCAAGGCCTGCGTCTGGCCTATGGTTTCAACCATGAGGCTGCGGGACGTGCGTTCGCCGAGGCCGCGCGCCTGGATCCAAGCTGCGCCATGTGTATCTGGGGTCAGGCATTGGTGCTTGGGCCGAACATCAATCTGCCAATGGACCCGGCGGCCGCCAAAGACGCGACCGCTTTCGCAGCGCGCGCGGCCAGCATGGCAGCCAGCGCGCGCCCGGTAGATCAGGCATTGATACAGGCACTGCAGAAACGCTACGCCGACCCGGCACCGGAGGACCGCAAACAGCTGGACCGCAACTACGCCGATGCGATGGCTGCGGTAGTGGCGCAGTTTCCCGAAGACGATGATGCCGCCACCCTGTACGCAGAGGCCTTGATGGATCTCTCGCCATGGGCCTACTGGCAGGACGGCAAACCCGCTGAGTTCACGCAGACATTGGTGGGCGAATTGGAGCGGGTACTCGCACGTAATCCGCGTCACATCGGCGCGATGCACTACTACATCCACGCCATGGAATCCTCGCCCGAGCCCAATCGCGCCGAGCCCTACGCCGACGCCTTGGCTGCACTGGCGCCCGGTTCCGGTCATCTGGTGCACATGCCCGCGCATATCTACATCCGCACTGGCCGCTACCACGATGCGACCATGACCAACCTGGCTGCAACCACCGCCGACAAGGACTTCCTTGCGGTCTGCCGTGGCAGCAATGGCGTCTATCCATTGGGCTATGTGCCGCATAACTGGCACTTCGCCAGCATGACCAGCGGCCTGACCGGCTCCCGCACGCTGGCCATGCAGGCTGCCAAACAGACTGCGGATCGGGCTGATCGCGCGGCGATGGGCGAGGCGCCGATGCAGTTCATGCAGCAGTTCGTGGTGACGCCGCTGCTCACCCAGGTCCGCTTCGGCGATTGGGACGGCATCCTCGCCGACACCAGCGCCGCGCCCGAACTGCCCTATCCATCCGCCATCCGCCATTTCGCCCGCGGCATGGCATACGCACGCCAGGGCGCACTGGATGATGCAGCACGCGAAGCGCAGGCACTGCACGCCATCGCCGCCGACAAAGCAATGGCAAAGGTCAGCTTCTTCGACATCAACCATGCCGACAGCGTTCTGCGCGTCGCCGATGCGCTGCTACGTGGCGAGCTGCTGCGTGCACAGGGCAAACACAGCGAGGCGATCAACGCACTGCGGGAAGCCGCAGCCGCCGAAGACGCACTGGCCTACAACGAACCTGCCGACTGGCCGCTACCTGTGCGCACTTATCTTGGTGCCGCGCTGTTGGAGGCAGGTGATGCCAAGGCAGCCACCGAAGCTTTCAATCAGGATCTGAAGACCTATCCGGCCAATGGCTGGTCGCTGTATGGCTTGGCGCAAGCGCAACAGGCTTTGGGCCAAACCGATGCTGCCGCCGAGAGCAAGCGCCAGCACGTCGCGGCGTGGCAGTGGGCCGATGCTCCGTTGACTGCTGCACGCTATTGAACACATCGCACTGGTCTCGGGCTTGGTCAGCCATCGGCCCGAGTACGAACTGCATGGACGCCGCCCCTATCTGGCGGGCGCGTCCGCACGCTCGAATAAAAACTTTTCTTCACGCCCGTTGCCGGAGGTCGTTGCGATCAGACGTGAGCCCTCACGGCGATAGGCGATCCGCTGCGGGTAGTCATGCTGCAGGTTCTCGAACACGACAGACTCGCCGTCGCGCGCAACCAGTCTGAATTTTACCGGTGCGGGATTGCCCGGGACATCGGCCACGTAAAACACATTGTCGCCCTCGGCGACGATACGCAGCTGTTCGCGAAAGCGCAGGACGCCATCACGATAACTGCTGCCTACGCCGATCAACGCTGCGTCCTGCACACGCCACTGTTCGTCGCCGCTTCGGCCGGCCAGCAGATCAACCCGCGTCCACTGCCCCAGCAGCCAATGAAAAGCAACAATCGGCGTGTCCGCAACCTGCTCCGCGGCCGCTGCAGTTGGCATCGCGGCCAACAGCAGCATCGACAGGAAAAAAGGACGCGCGACTCCGCCGATCGGTCCGAGTTTCCCACTCAGCGGGAGCCGCATCCAGCGCATGCTCAGCCGCGCGGCGGAATCAAGGCATCGTCCAACGCCGAGGCACGCTGCCAGGCTTCGCGGCCACGCAGACGCTCGCCATAAGCGGTAAACGCATCGCGCTGCGGCATGCTCTTGAACATCTGTCCCCACAGGATCTGGCTGCCGACATAGACATCGGCGGCACTGAAACGTTCGCCGAGCAGCCACGGCGATGCCGATGCGGCGACTTGTTCCAAGGTATCAATGGTCTGCTCGAAGCTGCCGTAGCCTACTGTGCCGGCCTTCTCCAGCGGGGCAAGCAGGCCCAAGGCCTTGGCGCTTACAGCGGCTTCCACCGGTCCTGCGGCAAAGAACAGCCAGCGCAGATAACTGCCACGCAAAGGATCATCCAGCGCCGGGGCCAGTCCAGCTGCCGGAAATGCATCGGCCAGATAGGCGCAGATCGCCGCAGCCTCGCTCACCACAACACCACGATGGACGATGGTCGGCACCTTGCCCATCGGATTGATGGCCAGGAAAGCCGGGCCCTTCATGCTCTGGCCGTACTCCAGTACCTCGGTACGATACGGCTGGCCCAACTCCTCCAGCATCCAGCGCACGATGCGCCCGCGCGACATCGGATTGGTATAGAAGACGATTTCTTCTGCCGTGCTGCCCATGCGCCTGACTCCAGAGGGTGAGGCAGCAGTCTAGCAATACGCCAGCGCTATCATTCCCGCGTAGGCGGGTTTTTCAACCGACGTATGTCGGGTCATCGCTCTTGGGGCTCGTCATTCCCGCGTGGGCGGGAATGACGGCAGAAAAAAAGCAAAGACAAAGGCAAAGCCTAAACCCTCAGCTCGATTGCCGCCTCAATCAGTACGCAAACTCGCCGAACAACGGATCAACGCTGCCATTCCAACGGCCATGGAACAGATCCAGCTTGCGCTCGGCAGCGGTCTTGCCCGAATCCACGATCTCCTGCAGCACGTCCAGGAAGCGCGTTTCATCCTGGCCATCGGCGTTGAGCGCGGCACGACGGCGCAGGCCATCGTACGAAATCGCCAAGGCTTCACGGGCCAGATCACGCACAGTGCCATTGCGGAACGGCAGGTTCATCGCGTGCTTGGGCACGCCATCGCGCAGCACGTTGCGTTCGGCCAGGCTGAAGTCCTTGACCAGATCCCACGCTGCATTCAACGCGGTCTCGTCATACAGCAGGCCAACCCAGAATGCCGGCAGCGCGCAGATGCGGCTCCACGGGCCGCTGTCGGCGCCGCGCATTTCCAGATACTTCTTCAGCCGTACTTCGGGGAAAGCGGTCGTGGTGTGGTCCGACCAGTCACGCAGGGTCGGCAAGGCGCCCGGCAATACCGGCAGCTTGCCCTGCAGGAAATCGCGGAAGCTCTGCCCGCTGGCATCGTGGTAGATGCCGTCGCGGTAAGAGAAGTACATCGGCACGTCCAGCAGATAATCGACGTAGCGTTCGTAGCCGAAACCATCCTCGAACACGAAGTCGAGCATGCCGGTGCGGTCCGGATCGGTGTCGGTCCAGATATGCGAACGGTAGCTCAGGTAGCCGTTGGGCTTGCCTTCGGTGAACGGCGAATCGGCGAACAGCGCGGTGGCGATCGGCTGCAAAGCCAAGGACACGCGGAACTTCTTCACCATGTCCGCTTCGCTGGCGTAATCCAGGTTGACCTGGGTGGTGCAGGTGCGGGTCATCATGTCCAGGCCGAGCGAGCCGACCTTGGGCATGTAGCTTTTCATGATCTGGTAGCGGCCCTTGGGCATCCACGGCATGTCCGCCCGCGCCCACTTGGGCTGGAAGCCCATGCCAAGGAATCCCAGCTGCAGCTCACCGGCCACCTGCGCCACTTCATTGAGATGGCTGCCGGTCTCCACGCAGGTTTCGTGCAGGGTTTCCAACGCCGCGCCGGAAAGCTCCAGCTGCCCAGCCGGCTCCAAGCTCACCGAGGCACCATCACGCAGCAGCGCGATGGTATTGCCGTTCTCCAGCACCGGCTCCCAGCCGAAGCGGGTCAGCCCATCGAGCACCGCATTGATGCCACGCTCGCCTTCAAACGTGGGCGGGCGCAGGTCATCCAGGCGAAACCCGAACTTCTCGTGCTCGGTGCCGATCCGCCATTGCGACTTGGGTTTTTCACCCGACGCGATGCTCTGGACCAACTGGTCGCGGTGGGTGATGGGTGTATCAGCGACGTGGCTCGGGCTCGACAAGGGCAGGCTCGCAGAATTCTGGTCAGGGCGGGAAGGTGGGGGCCAGCCCCCGCCATCGCAAGGGCGCACTATATCGTGGCGTACATTGCCATCGTGTCACGGCAGCGGTTTTCAGCGTCCTAAAAAAGCAGACTTGACCGCTGCCGGAGCTGCACTTGCGAGTCATTCCGCGGCTGACTGGGCACTGGTCCTACACTGTAGGCATGAGTCGCGCCCACCATAGTGAAACCCATCGTTCAAACCGCGTCGGCTGGCTGCGCGCCGCCGTGCTGGGTGCGAACGACGGCATCGTCTCGGTCGCCGGCCTGGTGGTCGGCGTGGCAGCTGGCGGCGCCAGCGCCTCGACCATCCTGGCCACCGGCATTGCGGGCACCGTGGCCGGTGCCATGTCGATGGCAGCCGGCGAATACGTCTCAGTGATGTCACAGGCCGATGCCGAACATGCAGACCTGAGCATAGAGCGGCGCGAGCTGCACGAAGACCCCCACAGCGAGCTGCAGGAACTGGCCGGCATCTATCGCCGGCGCGGGCTCAGCCCCGAACTTGCCCAGCAGGTTGCCGAGCAGCTCACCGCCCACGACGCCCTCGCCGCCCATGCGCGCGATGAGCTGGGCATCACCGAGGAACTGCGGGCCCGGCCGCTGCAGGCGGCGGCAGCCTCGGCCAGTGCTTTCATCGTCGGTGCGGCGCTGCCGGTACTGACCGCACTGCTGGCTCCGCACGCGTTGGTGGCGGAGGTAACCACTGCCGCCACCTTGATCGGGCTGGGCATCACCGGCGCATTGGCGGCACGGGCTGGCGGCGCGCCCGCCTTGCGCGGCGCGCTGCGGGTAGTGTTCTGGGGCGCATTGGCGATGGCCGCAGCCGCAGCCATCGGCCACCTGTTCCAGATCACGGTGTAAGCGATGAACGCCCAAGCCGACACAACCAGCAACTTGTTGGCCCAGCTCGCCTCGCTGGTCGACTGCCAGCGTGCCGAAGGTTATGCCTGCATCACCGCGCGCCGCGAACACGGCGCCAGTTCGGTGGACATCCCACAGCCGCAGTTCGCCATCCTGCTGCAGGGGCGCAAGCAGGCTCGCACCGCGCAGCAATCGCTGGAATTCGGCCCTGGCGATCTTTTCCTGATCACCCGCCGCAGCCGCATCGACGTGGTCAATATTCCCGATCCGCACAGTGGCCTGTATCTGAGCGCCATCGTGCCGCTATGCCCGGAAGTACTGGCCGCAGCGCGCGCCTTGTGGACTGACGCCCTGCCCGATGCCGGCCACGCGCTGGCACGCTTGTCGTTGGCCGAACATGGCGGCGCCCTGCTGCAATGGCGGCAGGCATTGCAGAACGGCCAGTACACCGAAGCGCGACTGGCCCTGGCCGCGCTGGTGGTGGCGTTCTGCCGACGCGGCCATGGCAGCCTGCTGGTCGCGCCCGAGCCCGGCCTGGGTGATCGCATCCGCGAGCTGGTTGCCGCACAGCCAGAGCGTGATTGGCAATCACGTGATTTCGAATCGCACCTGGGCATCAGCGGTGCCACCCTGCGGCGGCGACTGGCCAGCGAACAACTCAGCGTGCGCGAGCTGCTGGTCGATGCGCGGCTGGCGCATGCCATGCAACTGCTCTACACCACGCGACTACCGTTGAAGACCGTGGCAGCGCGCGCCGGCTATCGCTCACTCGGAAGCTTCAACAAACGCTTCACTGCGCGCTATGGCTTGGAGCCTGCGGCAATCGGCAACAGCTGATCGCAGTGCGAGCGTTTCGCGCGCCATTGTGAGCGAAACGCGGGCGCGCTCCAGCGCAGCATGAAGGTCCCACGGCATAGCCGTCCTTGCAGGAACCCCCATGCGTATCCGCCCCCACTACCGCCTAGCCGCCTTGCTGATCCTCGCCGTCAGTTGCGGCGCACAGGCGCGCAGCGCGCACGCCCCGCAACAGCAGGTTGCCGGTGTCTATCACCAGCAGATCGGCGAGTTGCAGGTCACCGCCTTGTTTGACGGCGCAGTGGCATTGGGTCGGCAGGAGCTGGTGGGCATTGATCCCGGCGCGGTCACCCGCCTGCTTGAGCATGGCTATGTTCCAGAAGATGGCAAAGGCCTACAGACCGCGGTCAACGCCTATCTGGTGCAACGCGGCGATCATCTGAGCTTGATCGACACCGGCACCGCGCAATGCTTTGGCGCAGGTATCGGCCTGGGCCAGGTACTGAGCAACCTGCGTGCCGCCGGCTACGACCCGGCCGAAGTGGATGACGTGCTGCTGACCCACGCCCACCCGGACCATATGTGTGGCCTGCTGGATACGCAGGGCAAAGCGGCCTTCCCGAAAGCTACGGTGTGGCTGTCAAAAGCCGACGCAGCCTACTGGCTGAACCCGGCCAGCGAGGCCACCGCGCCGCAACCGCTGCGGTTTGCCTTTGGCTTGGCGCGCACTGCGGTGGCGCCTTATGTGGCCGCCGGCACGTTGCGCGAGTTCGCTGCCGGTGAGGGCCTGCCAGCAGGCATCACTGCACTGGACAGTCACGGCCATACTCCCGGTCATGCCTCCTATCTGCTTGAGGGTGGCAACGGCCAGCAGCTGCTGGTGTGGGGCGACATCGTGCATTTCCATGCGGTGCAGTTCGCCCGTCCCGACGCCGCATTTGAAGCCGACAGCGACCGTAGCGCTGCCATTGCCAGCCGCCGCAGGCTGATGGCGGAAGCATCCGACAAGGGCTGGTGGGTGGCCGGTGCGCACCTGCCGTTCCCGGGCCTGGGGCATGTGCGCCGTGAGGGTGAGGCGTTTGCTTGGGTGCCGGGGGAGTTTTCGCCGTTGAAGCGTTGACGAGGCAGGGAAGCTTTGGGCTTTGGGC
>NZ_JBRREB010000056.1:0-27483 GCF_056759995.1 Stenotrophomonas sp. STEN030
GTAAACAATACTTGTCCCGGGTGGGTCGGGGGTTTTTTGGGGCGGGTGGGGGGGCGGGGGGCATCTGGTCCGTCCCGGGGGTTTGGGGCCGGGCCTTTGCCCGGCCCGGGATTGGTACTCAGCGCTTGCCGCCAAAGATGCTGCCGAGGATGCCGCGCACGATCTGGTTGCCGAGCTTGGTGCCCATGGTGCGAGTGGTTTGTTTGGCCATTGTCTCGATCATGCCCTGGCGACGCTTGGTGCCGAAGATGGCGTCCTTGATGCTCTGGCCGAAACCACTGTCCTGTTCTTCGTCCTGTTGGCGGGTGCGCGCGGCCGGTGCCTGCGCCTGCTCGACCGCTTTCTCCGCGCGCTGTGCCAGTAGTTCGGCGGCTGATTCGCGGTTGACGGCGGTGTCGTAGCGCGTGCCGACCGGGCTGCCGGCACGCACCTGTGTACGCTCGGCATCGGTGATCGAGCCCATCCGGCAACGCGGCGGGGCGATCAGGGTCTTCTGTACCGGCGAGGGAATGCCCTTGTCCTGCAGGGTGGAGACCAATGCTTCGCCGGTGCCCAACTGCGACAAGGTTGCGACCACATCGAGTTTGGGGTTCTGCACGAAGGTTTCAGCTGCGGTCTTGACTGCTTTCTGGTCGCGCGGGGTGAAGGCGCGCAGCGCGTGCTGCACGCGATTGCCGAGCTGGCCGAGGATGTTGCCCGGTACGTCATCCGGGAACTGCGAGCAGAAATACACGCCTACGCCCTTGGAGCGGATCAGTCGCACCACCTGTTCGATGCGTTGCACCAGTGCTGGCGGTGCATCGTCGAACAGCAGGTGGGCTTCGTCGAAGATGAAGACCAGCTTGGGCTTTTCCAGATCCCCCACTTCCGGCAGCTGCTCGAACAGCTCGGACAGCAGCCACAGCAGGAAGGTGGAATACAGGCGCGGCTTGAGGATCAGCTGGGCGGCGGCGAGGATACCGATCACGCCGCGGCCATCGTGGTTGACCCGCATGATGTCGGCCAGCTCCAGTGCCGGCTCGCCGAAGAAGGCTTCACCGCCGTCCTGCGACAGGCGCAGCAGCGAGCGCTGGATGGCCGCTACCGACTGCGCGCTGACCAGACCATATTCGGTGGAAATGTCCTTGCGTTCCTCGGCGACCAGGCCGAGCAGGGCGCGCAGGTCATCCAGATCCAGCAGCAGCAGGCCACGGTCATCAGCCAGCTTGAAGACGATGTCGAGCACGCCGGACTGGGTGTCATTGAGCTCCAGGATGCGCGAGAGCAGGGTAGGGCCCATCTCGCTGACGGTGGTACGCACCGGATGGCCGAGCTTGCCGTACAAGTCCCAGAACACCACCGGGCTGGCGGCCGGGGCAAAGCCGTCGACGCCGATCTCGGCGGCGCGTTGGGCCAGCTTCTCGCCGCCTTCGCCGGCAACCGCAAGGCCGGCCACGTCGCCCTTCACATCGGCCATGAACACCGGCACGCCCAGTCGCGAAAAGCCCTCGGCCAGCGTCATCAAGGTCACCGTCTTGCCGGTACCCGTGGCGCCGGCCACCAGGCCGTGACGGTTGCCGAAACGTGGGAGCAGGGTGACGGCGATGTCGTCGGTGACGCCTTTGCCGAGCAGGATCGGGTCCATGGAGGCACTCATTGGTGAATGAAGGAAGGATTCTAACGGCCGACTGTATCGCTGCGGTGGCAATGTTGCCCCCGGGTCTATCAGCCAGCTACCCTGCCTCATCTTTGTCATGCAGTGCTGCTGATGCCCGTATCCCTGTTTTCTGCTCGTGCCTGGTCGTTGTTGGTTGCGACCTCGCTGTTGACCGTGGTTCCGGCCGCGCAGGCGATCTCCGCCCGCGACAAGGTCAAGGTGGACGCCATCGAGGCGCGGATGACCGCAGCGGAGAAGCGTTACAGCGATGCCTTGGTGCTGGTTGCCAATGCTGACCCCAAAGGCACCACCGAGGGCGACGCAGCGCTGGAGGACATGGAGGACGTGATCAGTGCCTGCATCGCGCAGAAGGGCTGTCAGGTCAGCAATCTGCTGGCTACCTACAAGCGCCTGCTCAAACAGCGTGCGGACAGTAGTGGTGGCGCGGAAGCCGAAGATGGCGGCCCATTGGAGGCCGATCCGGACCACATCGCGCCGCTGGTGGCTGACGTGCCCGAAGCAGCCCGCGCCGCGGCCCTGCTCAACGATCACCGGCATGCCTTCGACGACATGGTCGAGTACAACCCGGCGATCCAGGCTGGTATCCGCCGCTGGCTCACCGATATGCGTCCCTCGCTGCTGACCAGCTACGAGAACTACATGAACCTGCGTGGTGTCATGTGGCCGGAATGGGAGAAGGATGGTCTGCCCGAGGCATTGCTGTTCGGCATCATGGCCAAGGAATCCAATGGTCGCGTACATGCCTCCTCACGCGTGGGCGCGGCGGGCCTGATGCAGTTCATGCCGGCCACCGGCCGCCGTTTCGGGCTGGGCCCGGATGGCACCGGCTTCGATACCCGCTTTGATCCGCGCAGCGCGGCCAGCGCCAGCGCCGATTACATGAATGAGCGTATGCGCGGGCTCAACAAGAATATCGAGTACGCCTTGGCGGCCTATAACGGCGGTGAAGGCCGTGCTGCGCGCATTTACCGCGAAACTGGTGGGCAGAGCTTCTGGACTGATACCTCGTACAACCAGTTCCCGGGCGAGACCAAGGACTACGTGCCGATGGTGATCGCGGCGGCGTGGATCTTCCTGCACCCGCAGCAGTACGGCGTCGAGTTCCCCAAGCTCAATGCACAGCCGGCGACGATCCGTCTGGCCAAGTCCACCACCATCTATGAGCTGACCATCTGCCTGGGTAGCACCGGTACCCGTGACGGCTACATGCGCGCGTTGCGTAACCTCAATCCGCGCTACGAGGCGGATGGTTGGATTCCAGGCGGCACCACCATCAATGTCACTTCCCGTATTGCCGGCCTGTACAACCGCTATTGCGTCAGCGGCCCGCGTGCCGATCTGGCGCGCGCGTTGATCACCGCCGATTTGAACGCGGCGATCAAGCGGCCGTCGGCAGCAACGGTTACCGGTAGCGTGGCAGTGGGCGACGTGCAGGCGATGCAGGCAGCGCAGGCGGTAGCGCCGGTGGCTGCACCGGCACCGCGCCCGGCCACGCCGGCGCGTCGGCCGGCAGCGCGCAGCTACAAGGTCGCCAGAGGCGACACGCTTGGCGGCATCGCCAGTCGCTTCCAATGCGAAGTGCCGACGCTGGCTCGTGCAAATGGCTTGCGGGCGCCTGCCTATGCGCTCAAACCAGGGCAAAGCTTGAAGCTGGAAGGCTGCGGTCGTTGAATGGAAAAGGGCGCCGAAAGGCGCCCTTTTTGTAGGAGCGGCGTCAGCCGCGAAGCAGATACATCCTCAGATTGCAGAAGCCTTGATCACTCAAACTATCCCGGCTTCGCGGCCGACGCCGCTCCTACAAAATGTCGCCGCTCCCACCGCGACTGCGAGGTTGTCAGCGCAGCTTCGCCAGCGCCTGGCCCAGCTGCACCGGGCTCTCGGCGGTCAGCGATGGATCAAAATCAGCCACGCCCGGCGGCAGCAGCACGATTACCGTTGAGCCGTAATTGAAGCGCGCCATCTCGGCGAAACGCTCCAGGGTGATGCCCTTGTCGCGCCAGTCCTTGCGGGTGATGCGGTCGCCGTAGGCGGGGATTTCCTCGCCACTCCATACTGTCTCGACACCGCTGACCAGCAGCGCGCCGACCATTACCTGCACCATCGGCCCGAAATCGGTGTCGAAGTGGCAGACCAGGCGTTCGTTGCGGGCAAACAGGCGCGGTACATTGGCCACCGCATCGGTGCCTACGCTGAACAGTCGGCCGGGCACGTGCACGGTCTCGCGCAGGGTGCCGGTCCACGGCATGTGCACGCGGTGGTAGTCGCGCGGCGACAGATAGACGGTGGCATACAGGCCGTTGTTGAACGGCACCGCGTCGGCGGCATCGCCGAGCAGCTCGGCGGCAGTGAACGACTGGCCTTTGGCCTGGAAGATGCGGCCATCTTCGATCGGGCCGAGCTGGCTGATGCGGCCGTCGGCCGGCATGGTCAGGGTGCGCGGGTCGGCCGCGGCCACGCGTGCGCCGGGCTTCAGCGCGCGGGTGAAGAAGGCGTTGAAGCTGGGGTAGCTACGCGGGTCGGGATTGGCCGCTTCGCCCAGATTGACGTTGAACTTGCTCGACACCGTGTCGATCAGCCAGCGCGAGATGCGAGGGTTCTGCGAATAGGCCAGCGAGCGGGCCATCGACGACAGCAGGCGGTGCGGCAATACGTAGGTGAGGCTTGTAACCAGACTCATGGTGCGGTTTTCTCGGTGAGCTTCTTCAGGTCGCTGGCAATCGCCTGCGGGTTGAACGGGGGCCGCATCAGGCCGGCCAGCCGACCCTGCGGGTCAAGCACGGCTATGCTGGCGGAGTGGTCCATGCTGTAGTCGTCCGGGTTCTGCTCGAAGTGCTTGCCCGGTGCCTTCTGGAACACCATGCCCAGCGAGGTGGCAAAACGCTCCAGCGACGGCACGTCGGCGGTGGCGGCAATGGTGTCCTTGTGGAAGGCATGGGCGTACTCGCCCAGCCGGTTCGGGGTGTCACGCTCGGGGTCCACCGAGACCAGAACCACGCGCGGGCGCAGGCTGTCGGGGATGGTTTCCCACTGCTTCTGGGCCTGGGCCAGTTCGGTCAGGGTGGTCGGGCAGACGTCCGGGCAGGAGGTGAACCCTAGGAACACCAGGGTCCAATGGCCGCGTAGCTCGCCCGGGATCAGGCGGGTGCCGTCGGACTGGGCCAGGTCGAAGTCGGGCAGGGTGCGCGGGGTGCCATAGAAAATGATGCTGCTGGTGCCGTCCGTGCCCTTGTTCGAGGGTCCGAAGACCTTCTGCGCCAACAGCAGGCCGAGGCCGGCGGCCAGGGCGATGGCCAGGATGATGCCGGTATTTCGATTGAACATGCGCGCGGGCTTCCGTTCGGATACGGCGGCGGGACGGGAGGTCCGCCGAGGGCGGGATACGGGAGTGTAGGGGATTGCAGGCGTACACCCCGGCCGTTGGGCGGGCGTTTGCGCCCCTTTGGAGGGCCATTGCCGAAGTTTCGGCTGCAACTTGGCAATCAATATACCGGCCAGGTGCCTATAATCGCAGACCTTTCAAGTATTTCCGTATTGCCATGACTGCCGAAGCGGCCGCTGAACTCCAAACGATCGTCGATCTGATCCGCTACGGCGCAAGCCGTTTCAATGCTGCTGGCCTGACCTTTGGCCATAGCTATGACAATGCCCTGGACGAGGCGACCCAGCTGACCCTGCACAGCCTGCACCTGCCACCGGACCTCGGCCCGGCCTATGGCACGGCGCGGGTACTGCTGGAAGAGCGGCAGCAGGTGCTGGCGCTGTTCCAGCGTCGCATCGACGAGCGGCAGCCGGCAGCCTACCTGACCGGAGAGGCCTGGTTCGCGGGTTTGAGCTTCAAGAGCGACTCGCGCGCACTGGTGCCGCGCTCGCCGATCGCCGAGTTGATCCTCAGCGGCTTCGAGCCTTGGCTGGCGGGGCGTGACGTCAACCGCGCGCTGGACCTGTGCACCGGCTCGGGCTGCATCGCCATTGCGATGGGCCACTACTACCCGAACTGGCAGGTGGACGGCAGCGACGTCAATGATGCCGCGCTGTCGCTGGCGGTGGAGAACAAGGAGCGCCTGCTCGCCCACAACGTGGAGCTGGTCAAGAGCGACCTGTTCGCCGGCCTGCAGGGTCGCGTCTACGATCTGATCGTGACCAACCCGCCCTACGTCACCAATGACGAGACCGACGCCCTACCGAAGGAATACCAGCACGAGCCAGACCTGGCCCTGCGTGCCGGCGATGACGGACTGGACCTGGTGCTGAAGATCCTGCGCGACGCGCCGGACCATCTGACCGAAGACGGCCTGTTGATCTGCGAAGTAGGCGATTCCGAGCAGCACCTGATCAAGCTGCTGCCGGAGGTCTATATGTCCTGGATCGAGTTCAAGGTCGGGCAGATGGGCATCTTCGCTGTCGAAGCGGCTGAATTGCGTGCGCACCACGCACGCATCGCCGAGTTGGCAGCAGCACGTTCCTGAGTCACGCTTTTGCCGTCATTCCGCGTTGGCGGAATGACGGCAACGGCCGGCGTAACCGCAAGAGCACAACGGCATTGAATACATTCGGACAACTCCTCCGCGTTACTACCTTCGGTGAATCCCATGGGCCGGCTATCGGCTGCGTGATCGATGGTTGTCCGCCCGGTCTGGAAATCAGCCCCGAAGAATTCGCCCACGACCTGCAGCGCCGTGCCACCGGCAAGAGCCGCCACACTTCCGCACGGCGCGAGGCCGACGAAGTCGAGATCCTGTCCGGGGTCTATGAAGGCCGCACTACCGGTACGCCAATCGCGCTGCTGATCCGCAACACCGATCAGCGCAGCAAGGACTACAGCAACATCGCCCAGCAGTTCCGCCCGGGCCATGCCGATTACAGCTACTGGCAGAAGTACGGCATCCGTGACCCGCGCGGCGGCGGTCGCTCCTCGGCGCGCGAAACCACCATGCGCGTGGCCGCTGGCGTGGTCGCCAAGAAGTGGCTGCTGCAGCGCTTCGGCGTCAGCGTGCGCGGCTACCTGTCGCAGCTTGGCGAGATCACCCCGGCCGGTTTCGACTGGAGCGTGGTCGAAGACAATCCCTTCTTCTGGCCAGATGCCAACCAGGTGCCCGAGCTCGAGACCTATATGGATGCGCTGCGCAAGTCCGGTGACTCGGTCGGTGCGCGCGTGACCGTGGTTGCCGACGGCGTGCCTCCAGGTTGGGGCGAGCCGATCTACGGCAAGCTCGATGGCGATATCGCCGCCGCGCTGATGAGCATCAATGCGGTCAAGGGCGTGGAGATCGGCGATGGCTTTGCCAGCGCTGCGCAGAAGGGCACCGAACACCGTGACCTGATCAGCCCGCAGGGGTTCCAGTCCAACCATGCCGGCGGCATCCTCGGTGGTATCTCCACCGGCCAGCAGATCGTCGCCTCGATGGTGCTCAAGCCCACCTCCAGCCTGCGTCTGCCCGGTGCCACCGTGGATACGGCAGGCCACGCGGTGGAAGTCATCACCACCGGCCGCCACGATCCCTGCGTCGGCATCCGTGCCACGCCCATCGCCGAGGCAATGCTGGCACTGGTGCTGATGGATCAGGCGATGCGTCATCGCGGCCAATGTGGCGATGTCGGCGACATGAGTCCGCGCATTCCTGGTCAGCTCGATGGCTGATCGGCGGCCCCGCGTCTGGGTATCGCAGCCCCTGTTCGACGATACCGTCGCGCAGCTGGCCGCGTACTGCGACGTGGTTTCCACGGACGCGGTCACCAAGCACGACAGTGCAAGCCTCAGTGCGAGTCTGGGCGGCATGGATGGCGTCCTGCTCACTCTCAATGAGCGCATCGGTGCCGCCGAAATCGCCAATGCGCCTGCGTTGAAGATGATCGCCAACGTTGGCGTCGGCTATAACAATCTCGATATTCCTGCGCTCAGTGCCGCTGGCATCGTTGCCAGCAATACGCCTGACGTACTTACCGAAACCACTGCCGATCTTGGTTTCTCGCTGTTGATGGCGGCCGCCCGGCGCATCGTCGAATCCGACCGCTGGTTGCGTGACGGCAAGTGGGGGCAGTGGTCATTTACCACCATGCTCGGAGCCGATCTGCATGGAAGTACGCTGGGCATTCTTGGCATGGGCCGTATCGGCCAGGCCATTGCCCGTCGTGGTCACCATGGCTTCGGTATGAAGGTGCTGTACCACAACCGTTCGCAGCTGCCTGCCGACCAGGAGCAGGCGGTCGGCGCCAGCTATGTCGGTTTCGATGAGCTGCTGGCCAGCGTTGACCATCTGGTGCTGGTGCTGCCGTATACCGCGCAGAACCACCACATCATCAACACCGCTGCACTGGCGAAGATGAACCCGACCGCCACGCTGGTGAACATCGCCCGCGGCGGTATCGTCGATGAGTTGGCCTTGGTCGACGCGCTGAGCAATGGCCGCTTGGCTTCGGCCGCGCTCGATGTCTACGAAAACGAGCCGAACGTGCGCCCCGAGCTGCTGGCGCTACACAACATCGTGCTGACCCCGCATATCGGCAGCGCATCGCTGGCCACGCGCCGGGCGATGGTGCAGGTGGCGGTGGACAACCTGCTGGCCGGCCTGGGCATCGGTCCGGATGCTGGCAAGCCGGTCAATGCCATCAATACCGAACTGCTGAACACCGGCACCGCGCGCATTGCCGTGGCCGGCAAAAAAATCGACGACAAAAAACGATAGGGAGCCTCGGCAGCCCTGCGCTGGAGGTTCCCCGAACCTGGCTCGATGTGTGTCTACCCCCTCCAATATCTCGAGTATCCCCATGAGCAATGAAGCCCGTCGTTTCCACGTAGCCGTTGTTGGCGCCACCGGCGCTGTCGGCCAGACCATGCTGTCCATCCTTGCCGAGCGCAATTTTCCGATCAGCAAGCTGACCCTGCTCGCCTCCGAGCGTTCGGCCGGCCAGCAGGTCGACTTTGAATGCGACAAGATCACCATCCAGGACCTGGCCACCTTCGACCCGGCCGGCGTCGAGATCGCCCTGTTCTCGGCCGGTGGCGGTATCTCCAAGGAATTTGCGCCCAAGTTCGCCGCTGCCGGCGCGGTGGTGATCGACAACTCGTCGACCTTCCGGTATGACGACGACGTGCCGTTGGTGGTGTCCGAGGTCAACCCGGAAGCCGCCAGGAACCGTCCGCGCGGCATCATCGCCAACCCGAACTGCTCGACCATGCAGCTGATGCCGGTGCTGGCACCGATCCACCGCGAGTACGGCATCGAGCGCATCAACATCGCCACCTACCAGTCGGTGTCCGGCGCTGGCCAGACCGGCATGGAAGAGCTGGGCAAGCAGACCGCGCAGTTGCTGGGCTTCCAGGAAATCGAACCGAAGAAGTTCCCGGTGCAGATTGCTTTCAACCTGATCCCGCATATCGATGAGTTTCTCGACAACGGCTTCACCAAGGAAGAAATGAAGCTGGTCTGGGAAACCCGCAAGATCCTTGGCGACGACAGCATTCTGGTGAACCCCACCGCGGTGCGCGTGCCGGTGTTCTATGGCCACTCTGAAGCGGTCAACATCGAGACCAAGAAGAAGATCACCACCGAGCAGGCCCGTGAACTGCTGGCTGCCGCACCTGGCGTGAAGGTGGTGGACGAGCGCAAGGCCGGTGGCTATCCGACCCCGGTCACCCACGCCTCGGGCACCGACCCGGTCTATGTCGGCCGCATCCGTGAGGACATCTCACACCCGCGTGGCCTGAACATGTGGGTGGTGGCTGACAACATCCGCAAGGGCGCCGCCCTCAACGCGGTGCAGGTCGCCGAACTGGTCGCCAACGGCGGCTGATGCCCCCCACGACGCCGGCTTGATGCCGGCGTCGTTGCATATAGGCGGTACAGCGGTGTTCGAAAGGCGGGTCAGCCGTTATATTGGCCGCCATGAAACCAAGGGGCGGGGGCGCGATGCGCTCATTACAAGGTGTGCTGGTTCTCGGCCTGGCGCTGTTCAGTAGCACAGCAATGGCATTGGGGCTGGGCAATATCCGCGTCCTGTCCAAGCCGGGACAGCCCTTGCTGGCTGAAATACCGGTCATCACCAGTGATGCGAGCGAGCTCGACAACGCCAAGGCGGGGCTGGCATCTGCGGCCACCTTCGAACGCGTTGGCCTGGCTGCCCCGACCGGACTGGTAGGAGAACTGCAATTCCAGTTTGCGCAGGACCGTGACGGCCGTGCGGTGATCCGTGTCACCAGCGCCGCGCCGGTGCAGGTGGCGTCGGTGGGCTTCCTGATCGAGGTCGATTGGGGCCAGGGCAGGCTGGTTCGCGAATACTCGGCGCTGGTGTCCGCGCCAGAAGCTGCAACCGCGGTGGCCGAACCGGTGATCGAAGCGCCGGCAGCGGCGCAGTCCAATCTGATCGTGCGCGAACCCGAGCCGCTACCTGAGCTGCCGGTGCCTGCTGCGCCTACAGCAACGCCAGCGCCGGCTCAGCCGGTTGCCGCGGCGCCTGCATCGCGCGCCGCAGCGGCGCCGGGGATGAACAGCGAAGGCCAGCTTGCCACCGTGCAGCGTGGCCAGAGCCTGTCGCAGATTGCCCGCGAACTGTCGCGCGATAGCGGCGCGTCCTTGAACCAGACCATGGTTGCGCTGATGCGCGCCAACCCGGATGCCTTCATTCGCGGCAACATCAATCTGCTCAAGCAGGGCGCGGTGCTACGGACCCCGGCGCAGGAAGAGTTGGCGCGGGTGGACGCATCCGAAGCACACGCCATCGTTCGTGACCAGGCCGCGCAGTGGCGGCAGGCACGCGCGCCGATCCCGCAGCCGGCAGTAGCTGATGCAGTGGTGGCGCCGGCCAAGGCCGCTGCACCGGCTGTGGCGAGCGCAGCCCCCAGCGGAGCTCGCTTGGAAATCGCCCCGGCCGTGGCCGGCGCACAACAGACTGCAGGAATGACGACCGGACTCGACGCCGGTGGCGAGGGTGACATGTTGGCCAACGAACAGCTGCAGCAAGCCAAGGAAGAGCTGGCAACGCGTGACGCGGAACTGCAGGAACTGCGCGATCGCGTCGGCGAACTCGAAAAACTGCAGAAGCAGCAGCAATCGCTTATAGCAATGAAGGATTCGGACCTTGCCGCTGCCCAGCAGCAGTTGGGTGAGGCGGCCAAGCGCGATGGCGCCGGTTCGTTCGGTTGGATCTGGCTGGGCCTGGCATTGTTGGTGCTGGGTGCGCTGGGCTGGGTGCTGAGCCGTCGGCGCAAGCCGCTGCCGGCCGCTCCGCGCGCGGATTACGCAGCGGGAGACCTGGCCGCGGCGATGCCGGTGATGGGCGCCGCTGCTGTACAGCAGCCCTTGCATACGGCGGAGATTGACGAATTCGACCCGCAGGACGAGCTGGATACCCAGCCGTTACCTGTCGCTGCGGAAGTGCAGCCTGAACCCTACGAAGAGCCGATGCCGGCATGGCTGAAAACCAGTCCGCCCGCACGGGTGGAGCCGGTGCTGCCGGTCGCTGCGCCGGCGGTCGCGCACAAGCCTGTGCTGCTGTTTGAAGCCTCGCGGAACGTTGATGTCGTCGCCGAGCCTGCGCCTGCGCAGCCCGAACCAGCCGCCGCCGACGAGGCAGGCTGGCTGGCTGGCGACGTGGCTGCGGTTACGGTCGCACCGTTGACCCCGGCGCCTGCTGGGCGTGAACGGCTGGAATTGGCCATCGCCTATCTGGATCTGGGCGATGCCGAAACCGCGCGCACCCTGCTCAACGAAGTTGCTGCCAGCGCTGACCCGCAGGCACGCGGAGAAGCGCTGGAATTACTTGGCCGCATGGCCTGACGGAGAACTGCAATGAAGCGCGAACGGCGGATTGATTACGTGGAATTCGCCTCGCGCGACCCTGCGGCGAGTCGTGTTTTTTTCGAGCAGGTATTCGGCTGGACGTTTGAAGACTACGGCCCGGATTACACTGCCTTTGATGACGGTGAGCTGCAGGGCGGTTTCTTCCGTGGCGCACCGGCTACTACGAGTGCGGGCGCGCCGTTGCTGGTGCTGTACGCCGCACAACTGGGCCCGCTGCTTGCGGAAATCGCAGCGCAGGGCGGTGAAGTGGTCAAGCCGATCTTCACCTTCCCAGGTGGCCGCCGTTTCCAGTTCCTGGAGCCGGGCGGCAACGAACTGGCCGTGTGGTCCGAACGCGACAGCGACTGAGCTGCGCGTGGGTCCAATGGCTTCAACAAGATCAGAGGTTCAATGATGCGCTATGCGCTGGGCGTGGAGTACGACGGCAGCGAGTTCAAGGGCTGGCAACAGCTTGGCGAGCACGGCTGTGCAAGTGTGCAGGCCACCTTGCAGGAGGCGTTGTCCTCGGTCGCCAATGCGCCGATCAGTGTTGTGTGTGCAGGCCGTACCGATGCCGGTGTGCACGGTGAATGCCAGGTCGTGCACTTCGACAGCGATGTCGAACGTAGCCCGCGAGGCTGGGTATTGGGTACCACCACGCGGCTGCCGCCATCGATCTGCGTGCGCTGGTGCGTGCCGGTGGTGGATGAGTTCCATGCACGGTTCTCGGCCAAGGCGCGGCGCTATCGCTATCGCATCCTCAATCGTCAGGTGCGGCCAGCACTGTACCGGCAGATCCTGAGCTGGGATCGGCGGCCGCTGGATGCAGATGCCATGCATCGTGCGGCGCAGGCCTTGCTGGGTGAGAACGACTTTGACGCGTTCCGAAGCTCGCAATGCCAGGCACTGCATGCGCGCCGCGAGCTGCAATCGATAGCCGTTCATCGCCAGGGTGAAGTGGTCGAGGTCGAGGTCCAGGCCAATGCCTTCCTGCATCATATGGTGCGCAATATCGTCGGCTCGCTGATGATGGTGGGTGCCGGGGAAAAGCCCGAAAGCTGGATTGGGGAGTTGCTGGCCGGACGTGACCGCAATCTGGCTGGCCCAACTGCACCGCCGCAGGGTCTGGTGTTCGTTGGACCGCTGTATCCTGAGCACTGGAAGCTGCCGGACGAGGTGACGCTGTGAGCCGTACGCTGTTTCGCACCCGCATCAAATTCTGTGGCATGACCCGCGCTGGTGACATCCGTCTGGCCAGCGAGCTGGGCGTGGATGCCGTCGGCTTCATTTTTGCCAAGGCCAGCGCACGCCGGGTTGCGCCATCGGAGGCGCGTGCGATGCGTCAGGCAATCGCGCCGATGGTGGAAGTGGTGGCCTTGTTCCAGCACAACAACCGCGAGGAGATCCGCGAGGTGTTGCGTGCGGTGCGGCCAACCCTGCTGCAGTTCCATGGCGACGAGGACGATGCGTTCTGCCGCAGTTTCAACATGCCGTACCTGAAGGCGATTGCGATGGGCGGGCGTAGCGAGGTCACCGCGCGGGGCCTGCACCAGATGTACCCGCATGCGGCCGGTTTTCTGTTCGACAGCCATGTGGCCGGCGGCAGCGGCGGCACCGGGGTGGCGTTCGACTGGTCGCAGATTCCGCCGGGCGTGCACCGCCCGTACCTGCTGGCCGGGGGTATTCGCCCGGAAAACGTGCATGACGCCATTCTCGCTACCCAGCCTTGGGGCGTGGATGTTTCCAGCGGCATCGAGGTCTCGCCGGGAATCAAGGACGGCTACAAGATGCGCCAGTTCGTCGAAGAAGTGCGCCGTGCCGACCTGCATGTCGAGCCGGACTGAATACGCCTGTTGCGCGCGTTGACGCGTTTCACATTGCGGTACCAGAACTTGCCGCATTCTTTGGGAAATGGCTGCAGTTCATACCGGGCTTGATTCCCTTATGATGGGGGTCTCGGCGACAAGCACGGACGCCTGCGGGGGAGGGGATGTAGCTGTTCGGCTTCGATGCCGGGACAGGTCCCGCAAGGCAGCTGGGCGCCACAAGGAAAGTGTGCATGGCGGAATTTCTGGAAGTAGCGCTGTCCTACCCGACGTTGCCTTACAGCGTCGTATTGTCTTTTGCGGTCATCTATTGGCTGCTGGCAGCGACCGGCATTATCGATGACGGCGGAATCGGCAGTGGTGACGGTGCCGATTTTCATTCCCATGGTGGCGAGCACGGTGCTACCGGCATCGCTGCAATGTTTGCCCGGCTTGGCCTCGGCGGTGCGCCGACAATGCTGGTGGTGCTGCTGCTGGCCTTCTTCGGCTGGACCATCACCTATCTGGTTCAACTTTTTTTCCTGCAGTCGTTGCCGACCAGCTTGCGTTGGACCATTGGGAGCGCCGTAGCTGTTGCTGCTTTGATTCCTGGCGCCGTGGTGTCGGCCTGGGTGCTAAGGCCGATCCGACGCCTGTTGCTCAAACTGCGGCCGGTGGCGCAGGAGTCGATCCTGGGCCGGGTTGCACTTGTCACTTCGCCGGAAGTCACTGCAACACTGGGCTATGCCAGTCTCGATGACGGCGGCGCCGGCTTGATCCTGCACGTGCGCGTGCGTGATCACGGCCGGCTTGTGCGTGGCCAGCGGGCTAGGCTGGTGGAATATCTACCCGATAAGAATCACTACCTGGTGGTCGCTGATGGCGACCTGCCAGGCTTGGACGTTTTCCCCTCTGAAGTATCAGGCGATAAGGAGATTCACCGATGAGTACTGCTGCGCTGGCCCCTTTCATTATCGGGGTGGCTGCCCTGTTGGTGTTTTTCCTTGGCCTGGCTGGTCTGTTCAAAGCCTTCTATAAAAAGGTTGATCAAGGCACCGCGTTGATCGTCAATGACATGAGCGCACAGCCCAAGGTGCACTTCACAGGTGCGTTGATCATTCCGGTGCTGTACCGCGCCGAGCACATGAAGATCAGCCTGATCACCTTGCAGGTTGATCGCCGCGGCAAGGAAGGCCTGATCTGCCGCGACAACATGCGTGCCGACATCACCGTGGCGTTCTACCTGCGCGTCAACGAAACCCAGGCCGACGTGCTGCGCGTGGCCAAGGCCATCGGCGCCGACCGCGCCTCGGACAAGAACGCGGTGGATGACCTGTTCAACGCCAAGTTCTCTGAAGCCTTGAAGACCGTGGGCAAGAAGTTCGACTTCACCCAGCTGTTCGAAAAACGCCAGGAATTCCGCGACGAAATCATCGCGGTGATCGGCAATGACTTGAACGGTTATGCGCTGGAAGACGTCGCCATCGATTATCTCGAGCAGACGCCGAAGTCGTTGCTGGACCCGAGCAACATTCTCGATGCCGAAGGCATCCGCAAGATCACCGAGCTGACTGCCGCGCAGAACGTGATCACCAACGAGCTGGCGCAGAACGAGCGCCTGGCCATCACCAAGAAGAATGTTGAAGCCAAGGAAGCCACGCTGGCACTCGAGCGCCAGCAGGCCGAGGCCGAAGCACGGCAGAAGCGCGAGGTGGATACCATTCGTGCCCGCGAACAGGCTGAAACCCTGAAGGTGCAGGAAGAACAGCGCCAGCTGTCCGAGAACGCGCGTATCGAAGCGCAGCAGCTGATCGACATCCGCGACCAGAACCGCCTGCGTGAAGTGGAAGTGGCCGAACAGAACCGCCAGCGCGCCGTCGCCATCGAAGTCGAGCGCGTGGCACGCGCACGCCAGCTGGAGCAGGTCACCACTGATCGCGAAGTGCAGCTGCAGGGCGTGGAGCGTGACAAGGTGGTCGAGCAGGGCCTGATGGATGTGGCCAATATCACCCGCGAGCGCATCTCCATCGACAAGACCGTGGCGCAGGAAGAAGAGCGCATCAAGGAAGTGCGGCAGGTGTCCGAGGCTGACCGCCTGAAGCAGGTGGCCATTCTCGAAGCCGAAGCGCAGGCGCAGGAAGCCATGCTCAAACAGGTCAAGGAAGCCGAGGCCAGTGAAGCTGCTGCCAAGCACCGCGCGGTCGAGATCACCACGCTGGCGCAGGCAGAGTTCGATGCGGCCAGCAAGCAGGCCGAAGCCAAGAAGGCCTTGGCCGAAGGCCTGCGTGCCGAACGCGCTGCGCCGGGCCTGGCCGATGCACAGGTCAAGGAAGCCGGTGCGCTGGCGATCGAAAAGGTGGGTATCGCTGAAGCCCGCGTGGTCGATGCGATGGCTGACGCCAATCTCAAGCAAGGCACTGCCGAGGCCAAGGTATTGGCCGAGCAGCTGGCTGCGCGTGCGCAGGGCGAAGAGCAGATGGGCCGCGCCAAGGCTGCGGCTACCGAGACCTTGGGCGTGGCCGAAGCCACGGTCATCGAGAAGAAGCTGTTCGCCGAGGCCGACGGTTTGACCCGCAAGTTCCAGGCCATCGACTCGCTGGGCGATACCGCGCGCGGTCACGAAGAGTTCCGCATGACCCTGGAAACCGGTCTGCGTCAGGCCTTGGCGACCATCGACGCCGGCAAGGAAGTGACCAAGGAGAACGCCGAGGTCATCGCCAGCGCGCTGCGTAACGCCAAGATCGACATGGTTGGCGGCGACGGCGGCATGTTCGAGAACCTGATCAAGGCGGTGTCGCTGGGCAAGTCGATTGAAGGCCTGACCGACAAGAGCCCGATCGTGCAGGATCTGATGCAGCGCTTCCTCGGTGTGGACATGTCTGCGCGTGGATTGCCTGCACGCCGTATCGCCGACACTCCGGCGGTGGAGTCGGACGCAGGCTGACTGAAGGCATGCCCTGCGCGGTGTGACCGCGCGGGGCAGTTGCGCGCCGCAAGTTCTGTAGTTTGCGGCATATGAGGATGAGGGCATCGGCTATTCCGTCCTGAGGACGGCGTCTGCCGGTGTCAGAGCAGGGAACTACCGATGGCCGATACAAATCTGGACGCTGCCGTTACTCCGGAAGGCGGCTCCATCGCCGATCAAGCGGTGGCGCAAGGCGGTGCCTATGAGGTGCTGCGCAAGCGTCTGAGCGATCAGGGCGCACGTCTGCGGCAAGTAGTGGACGCGCTGAATCAGCGCCGGCTGCAGGAATTCGGCGACAGCCGGATGGAAGTGATCGGGCGTTTCCGCATCCGCAGTGAGAACAACTGCGTGGGTCGCGACGTGGTCCAGGTCGGCGATGACCTGCTGCTGTTCGGCTACAACGTTTTCATCGGCCTGAAGACACAGACCCGTATCGAGGACGTGTTCGGACTGTATCGCTTGGTGGATGGCGCCGAGGGTTATGACGTCACCCCGGTGGACCTGAAGAACAGTTTCCTGTCACAGGCCGGGTTCGTTCACGATTTTGGCGAGCTTTACGCCTATTACAAGAATGCGCGCCTGCTGCAGTTGATCGTGCGCGACGGCAAGTTGTTGGCGTCGTTCCAGATTGGCGAGCGCAGTACCGATGTGCGTGTGTTCCGCTGGGCGATGGCGCCCAGTGGCGAGCTGACCTATATCGACGCACGTGGCGAACGCGATATCGCGCTGCCGCCGCCGTTCGATTTCGAGTGGGTCCGTGCCGGCCGCGACATGTTGATCACGGGTCGCTTTCCACATCTGAACATCCTCGACACGATCTTCGTCGAGACCACCGGTGGCGACCTGACCATCAAGGTCGAGAACAACACCGAGACCGGGCAGGGCGTTTACAGCGAGCCGGTTGAGGACAGTACCCAGTCGGTGGACGATGCCACCATCGATTTCGCCAAGGTCGGTTCGCTGATCCTGCTGAAGATCCAGCCCTACCGCGAAGACAGCTGGCGTGGCCTGATCTACAACACGCTGACCGGCAAGGTGGTGCGCAACGACGCCATCGTGCAGGCCTGCGTGCAGCTGCCCGATGACCACGGCGTCATTTTCCCGGGTGGTTACTACCTGCAAAACGGTGAGCACAAGGCGTTCGACGCCTCGATGCAGGGCATGCGCTACAAGCGTTCGATCCGCTCGCCCAATGGCGAGGACATGCTGTACATCTTCTACGAGCGCGAGGCTGGCAAGTCGGCGTTGTTCGTCTACAACAGCATTCAGCGCGTGCTGCAGAATCCTGTGTTCGGCATGGGCTACGCCTTCATGCGCGATGGCCGCATGGTGCTGTTCAACGCCGAGAACGAGGAGCCTACCCGCGTCCATCCGATGCAGGTCTGGCAGACTCCGTTCAGCAGTGATGAGTTCGCCGCGCACACGCCGACCGGCACCAGTTTCATGGCCCGCATCGGTAACCCGGAGCTGGTGCGGGGTATCTCCAATCTGCTCGACCTCGGTCGCGAGATAGATAGTCGCGAGGTCTCGCTGCCACGCTATGAGCTGCTGACCCACAACGCGCGCCGTCTGTTCGATGTGCACCATTGGCTGGATGACGCCAACTGCGATGGCGCCGCAACGCTGCTGCGCGAGATCAGCGCGACCGGCGAGTCGATGCTTGATGAGTACGAGAAGGTCGAGAGCATCCGCAAGCAATCGGCGCAGGCGATGGCTGAAGTCACCGCTGCGCACAAGACGCTGCTGGGGCGTCTGCAGCCGCAGAACTGGGCGAAGATCGGTGAGTTCGTCGAGTCGCTGGGTGACATCGGCAAGTTGCGCGGCCGCCTGCTGACCGTGCGCGATTTCCGCTATGTGGATGTCGCTGCCATCGACGCGATGAATGTCTCCTTGCAGGAGGCACATGACCGGGTCGGCGCCGCTGCCGGTGAATTCCTGGGCAGTGACAAGGCGCTGCAGCCGTTCGCCGATCGCCTGCAGGAACTGGATGCCGCCGCGCAGGTGGCGCAGACCGCCAAGCAGCTATCCGAGCAGATCGCGCAGATGCAGGTGATGTCGGGCGATCTGGACATGTTGTCCGAGTTGATGGCCAGCCTGAAGGTGGATGACGCCGCGCAGCGCACACGCGTGGTCGAGGCTATTTCCAGCATCTACGCCAAGCTCAACCAGACCCGTGCGCGTGCCGATCAGCGTCGCCGCTCATTGGGCTCGGCCGAAGCCGTGGCTCAGTTCGGCGCGCAGTTCTCCTTGTTCAGTCAGGCCATCACCAGTGCTTTGGGGCTGGCGACCGATCCGGAACGCGCTGACGAGCAGTTGTCGCGGCTGATGGTGCAGCTGGAGGAACTGGAGAGCCAGTTCGGCGAGCACGAGCAGTTCCTGGGCGACATCCTCAACAAGCGCGAGGAGCTGCTCGATACCTTCGAGTCGCACAAGCAGACCTTGCTGGATGCACGTCAGCGCAAGGCGCAGTCGGTATTGGACGCAGCCAACCGGATCCTCGATGGCCTGGCCAAGCGTACCGAACGCTTCACCACCGTTGATGAGCTGAACGCCTTCTTCGCCGGTGACCCGCTGATCCTGAAACTGCGCGAGCTGGCCGAGCGCCTGCGCGACTACAAGGACAGCGTCAAGGCCGATGACGTGGAATCGCGCCTCAAGGGCGTGCGCGATCAGGCGGTGCGGGCGCTGCGTGATCGTAGTGATCTGTTCGAAGGCGGTGGCAACATCATTCGCCTTGGCCGACACCGCTTCAGCGTCAACACCCAGCAGCTGGACCTGACCATCCTGCCGCGTGGCGATGGTCTAGCGGTGCACCTGACTGGCACTGATTACTACGAAGCCATTGTCGATCCCGAGCTTGAGGAGCTGCGCGATTACTGGCCGGTGACGCTGGATTCGGAATCACCTGCGCTCTATCGCGGCGAGTATCTGGCTGGTCTGCTGCTGGATGCTGCCATCAACGGCCGCGATGGCTTGAGTGTCGATCTGCTGCTGCGCGAAGCCGCACAAGCCGATGCGTTGGCCAAGCGGGTGCGCGATTTCGCTGCGCCGCGCTATCGCGAAGGCTACGAGAAAGGTATCCACGATCACGACGCAACGCTGGTCCTGCAGGCAGTTTTACCGCTGTATCAGGCGGCCGGTTCGCTGGTTCATGCCGCGGCTCCACGTGCGCTTGCCTTGTTGTTCTGGGCGCGTGAGGGCAAGCGTGAGGAAGTGAGTCAGTGGCTGGAGCGTGCCGCAGGGGCATTCGCCATCGCCAAACTGTTCAATGTGCGCGATGGGCTCGAAGCCCTGCGCGCGGAGATCGCGCTGGCATTGGCGGCATTCCAGGATGAGCACGCCTTGCCGTTCGACAGCGGTGTGCCGGTGTTGGCCGCCGAGTATCTGCTGGCTGAGCTTGGCAATGGCGAGCCGACTTTTTCCTTCAGTGGCTATGCGCGGCAGCTGCTCACCGGCCTGCGCGAACAGCTGCAGGCTGCTGGCCAGGCCGACGCGTTTGATCGCAGCCTGCAACGTCTGAACACGCGATTGGCACTGCAATGGGCGCAGGCGCTGCAATGGTTGCAGGCGATGTGTGGCCAGCCGAAATTCGCCGCCATGGCCGGCTATGTGCCGGAAGCCGCCGCAATGCTGCTGGGCGAGCGGGCTTTGCGCAGCCAGGTACGCGAGGTGACCTTGATCGCCGATGTTGGCGGTCTGCTCGGTGAACACCAGCGCGTCGCCCAAGGCCATCTGCAGTTGGCGGTGGATGATTTCCTGCAGCGCTGGCAGTCGCATCGCCGCCAGTTCCAACCCGGCTTCGAGCGCTACCAATCCCTGCGTCACCGCATCAGTGCGCGCGAGCGCGACTCCCTGCGCTTGAGCGAGTTCCAGGCGCGGCCGCTGAGCTCATTCGTCCGCAACAAGCTGATCAACGATGTCTACCTGCCCATCATCGGCGACAACCTCGCCAAGCAGATGGGCACGGTGGGCGAGAACAAACGCAGCGACCTGATGGGCCTGTTGATGATGATCAGCCCGCCCGGTTACGGTAAAACCACGCTGATGGAGTACGTGGCCAACCGGCTTGGTCTGGTCTTCATGAAGATCAATGGACCAGCCCTGGGGCACGAAGTGCGTTCGCTGGATCCGGAACAGGCACCGGATGCCACCTCACGGCAGGAGCTGCACAAGCTAAATCTGGCGTTGGAGATGGGCAACAACACCATGCTGTATGTGGACGACATCCAGCACACCCATCCGGAGTTCCTGCAGAAGTTCATCTCGCTGTGCGATGGCACGCGCCGTATTGAAGGCGTGTGGAAGGGCCGCACCAAAACCTACGACCTGCGTGGCAAGAAGTTCTGCGTGGTGATGGCCGGCAACCCTTACACCGAGTCCGGCGAAGTGTTCAAAGTGCCGGACATGCTGGCCAACCGTGCCGACATCTATAACCTGGGCGATGTGCTTGGCGGCATGGATGAGGCGTTCAAGCTCAGCTATATCGAAAACAGCCTGACCTCCAGCCAGGTGCTGGCGCCGATGGCGACCCGCGACCTGGCGGATCTCTACCTGCTGGTCGACAAGGCCGGCGGCAAGGAGGTGTCGACCAATACGCTAAGCCATGCGTATAGCGGCGCGGAGATCAATGAAATCGTCGCTACCCTGCAGCGGCTGATGCAGGTGCGCGAGGTGGTCTATCGGGTCAACCAGCAATACATCGCAAGTGCCGCGCAGGCCGACAAATACCGCGTCGAGCCTCCGTTCCGGCTGCAGGGCAGCTATCGCAACATGAACAAGCTGTCCGAGAAGATTTCGCCGGTGATGAATGCCGCCGAGCTGCAGCAGTTGGTGACTGATCATTACTTGGGTGAATCGCAGCTGCTGACCAGTGGTTCCGAGGAAAATCTGCTTAAGCTGGGTGAGCTGCGCGAAGTATTGGATGCGACGCAGTTGGCACGCTGGGAGCAGATCAAGCGCGACTTCATGCGTGACAAGGCGATGGGCGGCGACGATGCCGATACCGGCGCGCGCATGGTGGCGCAGTTGGCCGATATCGCGAGCGGATTGCAGGGTTTGCGCGCTGAAGAGCCCGCACCGGTTGCGCCGGTCGCAGCACAGGTTGAAGCGCCGTGGGAGCAGATCGTCACGCTGTTGCAGGCAGTTGCCGAGCGTCCTGCGGCCGTGGTCGCAGCGCCGCCTGCAGCAGTAACGGCACCTGCAGCACCAACGCAGGATCTGACCCCGCTGTTGCAGGTGCTGGCCGCCGCACAGCAGCGGCAGAGCGAGGTCGGCGATGCCTTGGCCGGCTTGGCCGCACAGTTGCAGGAATGGCTGTCCAAGGACGGCGGCGGCAGCAACAAGCCCGCACCACGCGTGCGGCGTGCGCGTACGCCGGAAGAGAAGGCACTGGATGAAGCGCTGATGCGGCACTTCTATGGCGGCAATGTGGTGGTGCCGGGGCAGCAGGGCAGTCGTGGCAATGAAGCGACGGACGATGCCTGATCCGTCGCCCTCGTTGTTGCCGTTGCCATCGCAGCCAGCGCTGCGGGCCGATGATGCGCTGGCTGTGGCCAGCTACGGCGCGGAGCTGCTGGCCGCGATCGAGCAACTGTTGGGGACTCCGCAGACCGGTATCGCCGCAGCGCGGCTGGTCGCGGAAATGGACAATATCCGTCAGGCGATGTCGGCAGCTGATGGTCGCCAGATCCGTCGTTCGGTGGGCTTGCTTGGCCGGTTGTTGGGGCGAGATGTCGAGGCGCAGGCACGGGCCGAGCAACTGGCGGGGCAGCTGGATGTCTGCTTGCTGCGTGCCGATGGCTGCGTACAGGCCTTGCAGCAGGAGCTGAACCAGCATCTGCTGCAGGTTGCGCGCGTGCAGATGGCGGTTGCTGCCATCGATGATTGGGCTGCAGCCGGCGAGGCGATCCCGCCACCTGCCGAGGTAGTGGCGCAGGCCGCGCTGCAACGGCGACTGCAACATCTGCGTGGACTCGCCCGCCTGCGGCAAGCCGAGGCCGAACAGCTGCGTCTGCTACATGCTCAGGGCCTGGAGCTGATCGAACGCTATCAGCGCATCCGCGACGTACTGTTGCCGCTTTGGCGGCAGCAAAGTCTGGCTGCGCGCGCCGCCGACAGGCAGGCGCAACTGGAACAGGCTGCCCAGGCACAGACACGGATTCTCGACGAGGTGAGGGCCATGCAGGCTAGACTGCGCTGAGATCCACCCTGCACATGATTGCTCGCGCGCCGCGGCGCGCCACTTGCTCAAGGAGAACTGCTGATGACCCAGGATTCGTTGCCGCTGCCGGCCGGCCCCTCTGCTGATGTGGATGGCACCATGCTGGTCGCCTTGGGCTTGAGCGAAGCGGACCGTCCACAGATCGCGCAGATCGTGCGCACGCTGGACGACATCAGCCCGGGCAACCTGCATGTGTTCGGCCGCGAGGCGGCGGGCAAGAGTGCGGCCTTCTCCAGCCAGCTGCTGGACCATGTGCGCAATCGCGACCTGGATGCCTCGGGTGAGAAGCTCGGTGAGGTCGTGCGCATCGCACGCTCGCTGAAGCTCGACGGTTTGAACGAGCGCTCCAAGGTGCCGGTGATCGGTGGCCTGATCGACCGCATGCGCGCCTCCAAGGGCGAGCTGGTGCAGAAGTTCAGCGATACCAACCAGCAGATCGAGAGCCTGCTGCGTGATGTTGGCACCCAGCAGGCGCAGATGGGCCAGCGTGTCGGTGAGTTCGATCGCATGCATGCCATCGTCCGCGACGAGCGCCAGAGTCTTGGCCTGCACATCGCTGCTGGCAAGCAGCGGCTGGCCGAACTCAACAACGAGCTGCACGCACTGGTCGGCTTGGAAGACCCGCAATCGCGCATCCGTCGCGGTGAAATCGACAATGCGATCCGTCTGCTCGACAAACGTGTAGGTGACTTGACCGTCATGCAGCATGCGGCTGATCAGTCGCTGCCGATGATCCGCTTGATCCAGGCCAATGCGATTCAGCTGATCGAGAAATTCAACGCTGTCCGCGACATCACCATCCCGTCGTGGAAGCGCCAGTTCGCCATCCAGCTGTCGCTGGGCGAGCAGAAGAATGCGGTGGATCTATCCAATGCCATCGACGATGCCACCAATGAGCTGATGCGCCGCAATGCCGACCTGATGCGGCAGACCTCGGTGGAAACGGCCAAGGCCAACCAGCGTGCGGTGATCGATGTGGCGACCCTGCGCCATGTTCACGAGCAGCTGATTGCTACGGTGGAAGAGGTGCGAACCATCCACCGCGAAGGTATGCAGCAGCGTCAGCAGGCGGAAGTCGAGTTGGCGCGCCTGCGCGAGGATGTGCAGCAGCGGCTGGCGCAGCCGACGCAAGGCAGCGCAGCATAGGGACGCTGCAGTTGGGGGCGCGGCGTAAGCCGCGAAGCCACCGGTGCATCAGATGCCTGTGGCGCCATCGCTTTTGCCCCTCCCTTTGCCCAAGGCAAGGGGAGGGTTGGGAAGGCGCAAACTCTTGGGCCTTTCCAGCATTGCCAGCTTCGCGGCTTACGCCGCTCCCACAAAAGCCTACAAAGCCCTACAGCAGCTGCTTGCGTAGCCATTCCGCCAATGCTGTCACGCGCGGGTCCTGCTGGTCGCCAGCAGTGCACAAGGCCCAGCAGCCTTCGGTATCGACAAAGCCCCAAGGCGCGATCAGGCGGCCGTTGACCAGGTCATCAGCGACCAACGGTTCAGGCGCAATCGCGACCCCCAATCCGGCGACCGCAGCTTCCAGCATGTAATACAGGTGCTCCAGGCCGGTTCCATAAGTCAGCGCATCTGCATCAATGCCATTGCGTGCAGCCCAGATCGGCCAAGCCTGCGGGCGTGAGCGCGTATGCAGCAGCGAGTGGCCGCGCACCGATTCGACAGGCTGCCGGGCCAATACATGCGCACCATGCATAGAAGGGCTGAACACCGGGCCGATCCGCTCGGGCGCCAGCGTGTGTACCTGCCAGCCGTTCGGCCAAGGTGCCTGGCCCAGCATCAGCGCCGCATCCAGCCCGTCCAGTCGCGGGGCGAAATCACCGTCCTGTGCTGCCAGATGCAGGGTCAGGCCGGGCAGGTCGCGTTGCAGGTCCTGCAGGCGCGGGATCATCCAGCGCGCCAGCAGGCTGCCGGGGCAGCCAAGTACGAAGGCGTCATTGCGCTGCGGTCGGCGCAGCGAGGAAATGCAGTCGCGCAGCTGCGAGAACGCGCCCGAAGTCGCCTCCAGCAGCCGGTGGCCGGCCGCATTGGGGCGGATGCCGCGACCGTCGCGCTCAAACAGGACCAATCCCAGCTCTTCCTCCAGCGCCCGCAGTTGCCGGCTCACCGCTCCGTGGGTGACATGCAGCTCGGCTGCGGCCTGGCTGACGCTGCGCAGCCGAGCAGCTGCCTCGAAGGCGCGCAAGGCATTGAGCGAGGGCAGGGACTGGTGGGTCTTCATGTGAGTTTTTCTAACATGTGATCGCCGAATTATCCATTTTTATGTCATCAGCCCTGCGTTAGAGTGCTTGCCTGTTCCTTGTAGCCGTGACGTCATGACTGATTCGTCGATCTCCGATTTCCACGCCTTCCCTGATGCGCGTGGGCACTTTGGCCGCTTTGGTGGCAGCTTTGTCGCCGAAACCCTGGTTGGGCCGCTGCAGGAGCTGGCAGCCGCCTACGATCAGGCGCGGGTCGATCCGTCCTTCATTGCCGCCTACGACAAGGACCTGAAGCACTACGTCGGCCGGCCCAGCCCGATTTACCACGCCGAGCGCCTGAGCAAGGATGTCGGCGGCGCGCAGATCCTGCTCAAGCGCGAGGATCTGAACCACACCGGCGCGCACAAGGTGAACAACACCATCGGCCAGGCCTTGCTGGCCGCGCGCATGGGCAAGACCCGCATCATCGCCGAGACCGGTGCCGGCCAGCACGGCGTGGCCTCGGCCACGGTTGCCGCGCGGTTGGGCATCGAATGCGTGGTGTACATGGGCGCCACCGATATCGAGCGGCAGAAGATCAACGTCTATCGGATGAAGCTGCTCGGTGCCACCGTGGTGCCGGTCAGCAGCGGTTCGGCCACGCTCAAGGACGCGCTCAACGAAGCGATGCGTGACTGGGTCACCAATGTGCGCGATACCTTCTACATCATTGGCACCGTTGCCGGCCCGGACCCGTATCCGCGCATGGTGCGTGACTTCAACGCCATCGTTGGCCGCGAGGCGCGTGCGCAGATGCTTGAAGACTATGGCCGTCTGCCCGATGCGATCACCGCCTGCGTCGGTGGCGGTTCCAATGCCATTGGCCTGTTCCATGCCTTCCTCAATGATCGCGAGGTCAAGATCTACGGTGCCGAAGCTGCCGGCGATGGCATCCATACCGGTCGCCATGCCGCGTCGATCTCGGCCGGTCGCCCCGGTGTGCTGCACGGCAATCGCACCTATGTGTTGTGCGATGACGACGGCCAGATAACCGAAACCCATTCGATCTCGGCCGGTCTGGATTACCCCGGTGTTGGCCCCGAGCATTCTTTCCTGTCCGATACCGGTCGCGCGCAGTACGTGGGCATCACCGATGAGGAAGCGCTGGCCGCCTTCCATCGCCTGACCCGCATCGAAGGCATCCTGCCGGCGCTGGAATCCAGCCATGCGGTCGCCCATGCGATCAAGCTGGCGCGTGAGTTGCCCAAGGATGCGCTGGTGCTGTGCAATCTTTCCGGCCGTGGTGACAAGGATGTGCATACCATCGCCGCGCGCGAAGGCTTGGTGCTGTGATGGTCGGCTTCGCGCGTCCCGGTTCGCTGCGCACGCCGTTGCTGCTGGGCCTGCTTGCGGCCTTGGCCGCATGCGCGCCGTCAGCCCCCGCGCCGGAATCTGCTGCTCCTGCTGCTCCTGCTGCTCCGCCGGCGGCGCCCGTTGCGCCCGCGGCAGCAAGTCCTGCTACCAGTGCCGGCGCCGGCCTGGCTCAGTTGGGTGAGCTGCGCATCGGCGCACCGTTCGGCAAGGCGCCGGGAGACCAGGCCTTCGTCTCGCACGGCATGCGCGAGGCGATGGAAGGTGACTGCGAGTACTACGACAAGGGCTCCTTACCCGAGAACATGTCGATGATGGTGATTGCCGATCGCATCGTGCGCTTCGAGGTGAATACACCCTTCGAGCCGGGCCAGGAGGTCGCCACCCCAGCACCTGGTGCCGAAGTGACGCCGTTCAACCTATGGCTGGGAATGACGGTCACCCAGGCCAAGCAGCATCTGCCGGCAGGCGTGGTCACCAGTCCGCATGCCTATAACTCGCCGAACGGCGATTACCTGACCTGGACCGACAAGGCAGCCAAGCTGGCCCTGCGCCTGGAAACACTCGATGGCCTGATTACCTCCATTTACTGGGGCCAGCCCGACGCGGTCGAACTGATTGAAGGATGTGCCTGAGATGGCTGTTACCCGAATTGACGAATGCTTCGCCCGCCTGCGTGCCTCCGGCCGTAAGGCGTTGATTCCCTTCATCACCGCTGGCGATCCCTCGCTGGAGGCGACCGTGCCGGTGATGCATGCGCTGGTCGAGGCTGGTGCTGACGTAATCGAGCTCGGTGTGCCGTTCTCGGACCCGATGGCCGACGGCCCGACCATTCAACGTAGCTCCGAGCACGCTTTGGCGCGCGGGGCGGGGCGGCAGTACGTGCTGGACACCGTGGCGCGCTTCCGCCAGACCGATGCGACCACCCCGGTGGTGTTGATGGGTTATCTGAACCCGGTCGAGATCCGCGGTTATGCGCGCTATGCCGAAGAAGCGGTGGCAGCTGGTGTGGACGGCATTCTGCTGGTCGACCTGCCGCCGGAAGAGGCTGATGAACCGCGCGCGGCGTTTGCGGAAGTTGGGCTGGCCTTGATTCTGCTGGCATCGCCGACCAGTAGCGACGCGCGCCTGGACAGCCTGTGCCAAGCCGCGCAGGGCTATCTGTATTACGTCAGCTTTGCCGGCGTGACCGGTGCCTCCGAGCGCCTGGACAGTTCCGCGGCCGGTGAGCGCCTGCGCCTGCTGCGCAGCCGTTCCAGCGCGCCGGTAGTTGCGGGCTTCGGCATCAAGGATGCGGCCAGCGCGGCGGCGATGGCGGTGGATGCCGATGGCGTGGTAGTCGGGAGCGCATTGGTCTCGGCAATGGCTGAGACGGCTGACCCAGTGGCCGCGGCGGCAGCATTCCTCAAGCCGCTGCGCGAAGCCCTGGATCGCTGAGCAGCGCGACCTGTAGTGCCGAGCCATGCTCGGCATGGGCATTCACCGGCAAGGCCCCTTGCCGAGCAT